>NZ_JCAMRN010000044.1:0-28055 GCF_059620965.1 Geobacter sp. PheSNFMC | reverse complement strand
CCGGCGACGACGATCCTGCCGTGGCAGTCACTGCAGGCGTATCCCTTGGCGGTGTGGCTGCGGTGGCTGAACAGAACGCTCCCCACGTCGGCGGGGAGATCATACTTGATCCCCTTGGTGGCGGGATGGCACCTGTCGCAGCCCGCGGTGACGGGAAACGCGGCCGATCCGTCGTGGCAGGCGCCGCAGGAAGCCCCCCTCTCCATCTCCGCCATGGTAACGCGACGGTTGTCGGAACCGGGCCGGTAGAGGGCATCGTGGCAATCGCCGCAACCATGGACCTTGAGATGGACGTCATGGCTGAAACGGGCGCCGGACGGCGTGAAGGGGATGTCTTTGACCGGGTGGCATCTGGTGCAGTTCTCTCTGACGGTGAAGGCGGCCGATCCGTCATGGCAGGCGCCGCAGGACTCGCCCTTCTCCATGGCGGCCATGGTGACGCGCCGGGCAGTGGCACCGGCGCCAACGATAGCATTGTGGCAGTCGCCGCAGGAATAGAGCGCCGTATGGACGCTGTGGCTGAAACGGGTTATGCCGGTCTGCTTCACGGGGATGGCCACCTCCACGGTTTCCCGGTGGCACGTGCCGCACTCCCCGCGGACCGAGAAGGCGGATGTGCCGTCATGGCAGGCGCCGCAGGAATTCCCCTGCGCCATCTGGGGCATGGTCCACCGGCGATTGCCGGGACCGGCCCGGAACAGATCGTTGTGACAGTCGCCGCAGGTGTTGGCCTCCAGATGTTTCACATGGGGAAAATACGAATTGGCCGCCATGTTCACGTCGCGCAGGGGGTGGCATCTGCTGCAGCTTGCCGCTGACGTGGCCGGGAAGGCGCTTGTGCCGTCGTGGCAGGCGCCGCAGGACAAGCCCTTGCCCATGTCGGCCATGGTGGCGCCCACACGGGCCGCACCGGTGGTGAAAATGCCGTTGTGGCAGTCGCTGCAGCCATACATCTGCCGGTGCGCGTCGTGACTGAAGACCACGCTCCCCGCCACGGCCGTCCTGAAGCTGACGTCCCGGGTCTTCAGGTGACAGCGGTCACAGGCGCCGGTCACGCCGAAAACGGTCTTGTCCTCGTGGCAGACGCCGCAGGAGTGCCCCTGCTCCATCTCCTTCATGGTGTAGCGCCTGCTGGCGGCTCCGCCGATGAAGATGCCGCTGTGGCAACTGTCGCAGTTGAGGAGCTTCGTGTGGAGCTTGTGGCTGAACATGGCGTCGTGGGCGGCGAAGGACACCTCCTTCACATTGGCGTGGCACCGGTCGCAATCCCCCTTGACCGAGAAGGCGGTATTGCCGTTGTGGCACCCTCCGCATGATTTTTGAGTCTCCATCTCCTGCATGGTATAGCGCCGGCTGTCAGGGCCGGCCGTGAAGAGCCTCCCGTGGCATTCGCCGCAGCCGTAGCCGGCTGTCAGATGGAAGGCGTGGCTGAACGTTGCCGATGCCGCAAAGGGGATGTCACGAACCACATGGCAGCGGGTGCAGTCCCCCTTGACCGAAAAGGCAGTGCTGCCGTCATGGCAGGCGCCGCACGATTTCCCCTGCTCCATGGCCTTCATGGATACGTTGGGGTTGTCGGTGGCCGCCCTGAAGACGGCGTTGTGACAGTCGGCGCATCCATAGGCCCCGAGCCCCAGATGGAAGGCATGGCTGAAGACCACGGCGCCGAAGCTGGGGATGTCGATGGGGACCTCTCTGGTCACATGGCAGCGGGTGCACGCCGGCAGGCCAAAGGCGCGCTTGCCGTTGTGGCAGGCGCCGCACGACGCCCCCTGCTCCATGGCTTTCATGGTCACCGGCGCTGCCTTGTCGCCGATCGTGAAGAGCGTGTTGTGACAGAGGGTGCAGTTGTTGCCCAGGGCCTTGAGGTGGACCGGGTGGCTGAAGGCGACCGTACCCGCGGTCTCGGTGGCAAAGGTGACGATCTTGTAGTCACGGGCAAAGAGAATGACGGGAAGAAGCAGAAGCACTATGGCAGGAACAAGCAGGCGTTTCACGGGAGCTCCCGGGCACGTGAGGAGTGGACGCGCGGACAATCCGTCGATAATTCATCATGTTCCCGGATTGCTGTGCGCGGACTCCCGTAGGTCATGAGTTCGGGGATATCCCTAGCAATTCTCTTGCCACCGACAGGACCTTGCCGGCCTGGATCGGTTTGGTAATGTAGGCGTTTGCCCCCAGGGCAAGGGCCCGCTCCCGGTCCTCGGCAGCCCCCTCGGTGGTGATGATGGCAATGGGCAGATGGTGGTGGGAGGGATCGCTGCGCACGAGGCTCACCAGCTTGAGACCGTCCATGACCGGCATGTTGATGTCGGTGAAGATGAGGTCGATGGCATGGGCCGAGAGTTTCTTGAGACCATCCACCCCATCGGACGCCTCCACGATGGATAGCCCCGGAATCCGCTTCAGGGCAAAGGTGATCAGTTGTCGCATGGTCGGTGAATCTTCCACGATCAGTACGGTTTTTTCCGCCATGATGAACTCTCCTCAGGACACAACGGCTACGTGGTCAGCAGATTGATGAAGCCCTGCATGGTAGAGAGCTTGCGCTCGGAATCCGAGTAAATGCGGGAACTGAAAATGGCCGTGGCCGCATGTCCCGCCAGGAGCGTGAACAACTCGTAGTCGACACTGGCGAAGCTCTTTTTCTGGATCAGGAGCTTGTAGATGGCGATGACGCCGATGACGTGCTCCTTGATCTTCAGGGGAATGCAGACCATCGGGTGCGCCAGGTCCCGTTCGTAGGCTTCCGGCCCCTCGGCAAAGTAGTTCTCGCCGGTGCCGGCAGCAGCACCGATGACGCCCTCGCCCAGGCGCACCCGGGGAAGCTCCGCCAACGGGATCCCTTCGGCGGTGACGGCATCCAGGGTGCCGGTCTTCTCATCGACGAGCATCACGGCAAACTCTTCGGCACCGATCAGGTTGATGATAATCTCGGTGATGATCTGGAGCACTTCGCTAAAATCGAGGGTGGAGTGGAGCTGGTAGCTGGCAATGTAGAGATTGGCCAGATTGTTGTTCTCCTCTTCGACCTCCACGTAGCGGGCGGCAAAATCGTTATTCTCCGCCTCTATCTGCCTGATCTGGCTGATGATCTCATCTTTTTCCCGCTCAAGCTCCTCGACCCGGGCGGCAAGCTTACGGTTCTCGGCGGCCAAGTCCGCCGTTATCCCCTCGCCCTTCTGTCCGGCCTCCAGTTGGAGAGTCCGAAACCGGAGACGCTCATTTTCCCGGAGCAGCTCCTGGGTAAACTCGGCCCCCTTCTTGAATGCCTGGAGAAACTCGTCGGCCCGTGCCAGCAGACCCTTTTCCTCTTCCATGGACATGCCACGCTCCTATGCCCCTTCGGCGTTCAGGCGAAGAGGGACCGGTCAATCGACGTCGTTGAGAAGACCGCACCGCTGCATGATCTCGCGTGACATGCGGTCCAGTGACACTATCTTGTCCACCACCCCGGTGGCAATGGCCTCCTTGGGCATGCCGAAGACCACGGCCGTCTCTTCAGCCTCGGCCAGGGCCTGCCCCCCTGCCCGCTTGATGGCAGCAATCCCTTTGCTGCCGTCATTTCCCATACCCGTGAGCACCACGCCCAGTGTCCGCGGACCGAAGACCTCGGCGCAGGAAAGGAGCATGGCATCCACGGACGGTACGTAGCGATCTTCCGTGCCCGGTTTCACGATTCGTGCCAGAATCTCGCTCCCCTGACGCTCGAAAACCATATTGTGCCCGCCAGGGGCGATGAGCACCCGCCCGGCCCGCACCTCGTCGCCGTCCGCGGCTTCGCGTATCTCAAGGGGCGACAGCCGGTTCAGGCGCTCGGCGAATGTCCGCGTGAACCCCGCCGGCATGTGTTGGGACACCACGACCGCCTGGGGGAATACGTCCGGCAGGGAACAGAGAATCCGCTGAAGGGCCGGCGGCCCTCCCGTGGAAGCGCCGATGGCCACCACCTCCAGTCGTCCGGCGGGACGGGGAGCGGCGCTCTCGGTCCGCGCGGCTGCTGCCGCATACGGCACGGTGCCGGGGGCCCTGCGATCAGCCGCGACAGAAGCCCGCTCCAGCTCCCGCTCGCGGCGGACGATGCCTGCCAGGTTCAGGTGGATAACGCTTCGCACCTTGCGGTGGAGGTCCTCGCGAATGGTGAGAATCTCCTCGGATACCCCCTTCGTGGGTTTGGCCACAAAGTCGACCGCTCCCAGTTCCAGGGCCCGGAACACTTTCTCGTCCTCGTTCCGGGAGCTGATGACGATGACAGCGGTGGGCGAGTATTCCATCACGATTCGCAGAAGGGTGAAACCGTCCATCCTGGGCATTTCAAGATCCAGGGTCACCAGGTCCGGTTTCAGGTCGATGATCTTGCGGATCCCCTCCTCGCCGTCGGCGGCATACCCGATCACATCCACCTCGGGCATGCTCTCCAGCATCTTGGTGATGGCGCGGCGGCTGTAGGCCGAATCGTCGATGACCACGACCCTGATCTTTCTCATGGCCGGCCTCCCGGTGGCAGGGGCTTCTGGTAGACCATGTCGTTTTTCAGGTGCTTGAGGGAAAAAGCCGTGGATATGTTCATGAGCGATTCGGAATGGCCGAGCAGCAGGTAGCCTCCGTCTCGCAGGACGCGGTGGAACGAGTCAATCACGGTCTTGCGGGCGGCCTGGTCGAAGTAGATGATGACGTTGCGGCAGAAGATTACGTCCATGCGGCCCAGAAGCGCGATGCGGTTGGTGTCGAGGAGGTTGAGGTGACTGATGGTGACCAGTTCGCGCACCCTGTCGTTGACCCGGAACATGCCGTCCTGGTCGGTGAAGTAGCGGCGGACATAGCCCTCGTCGGTGACCCGGAACGATGACTTGCCGTAGACCCCCTTGCGGGCCTGCTGAATCACACGCTGGCTGATGTCGGTTCCGATGATTTCCACGTGCCAGCCGGCAAAACCTCCCATTTCCAGCAGGAGCATGGCAATGGTGTACGGTTCCTCGCCGCTGGAGCAGCCGGCGCTCCAGATCCGGAGCGTCCGGTCACCGGCCTTGGCCTTGGCGTCTCGGATTTCGGGGATGATCTCCTGGGTGAAGGCCTTGAGCTGGAACGCCTCGCGGAAAAAATAGGTCTCGTTGGTGGTGAGGACATCCATGATGTCCGAGAGTTCCTGGTCCTTCTTCCGATTGTAGCGGAGGAAATGGTAGTAGTCCCGGAACCCCGGCAACTGGTGCAGTTGTACCCTCTTGGCCAGGCGCTTTTCCAGGAGGTAGGCCGAGTCATTGTCAAAGTAGAGACCACAGTGGCTGTAAATGAGGTCCCTGATGAGGCGAAACTCCTCGTCGGACATGGGTATTTCGGGCTCGAAGGTAAACATCAGCGCAGACCGCCGAGCAGGGTTTGGAGTTCATCGCGCACCAGTTCATCCTGCTCTTGCTGGAGGGCGGCAGTCAGGTGCGGCATCGCTTCGCGGCCCAGAAGGCGGGCCATGGCCCTGGCGAAACTGATCCGGACATCCCAGTGGGAATGGCTCAGGAGGCGCTCCCGATAGGTGTTCACCCAGTCGCTGCCGTCGTTCGCCAGCAGATCGATGGCAACCTTGACCACTTCTTCGTCGCCGCTTTCAAGCCCACGCTTCACCAGGTTCGCCGCCCGGCCCCCCTCGATCTCGGCAAGCGTCTCCAGGGCCGTGATCATTACCACCCCGTCGGCCGAATCGATCAGCCGCTCAATGGCGTCAAGGGGCCGTTCCCCGCCGATCCGGCCGAGGCTTCTCAGGGAGGCGCACCGCACCCACGGATCCTCGTCATCCAGAGACAGGATCAACGGCTCCACCGCCTCAGCCCCGCCGATCTCGCCGAGGCCAGAAGCTGCCGCGATCCTCACGTCCGGGTCTTCGTCCACCAGCGCCATCACCAGATTGGAAACGCTCTCGGGGATATGCTGTTCCGCCAGGGCCGAAACGGCGCTGCGCCGCACAAGCGGGTCTTCGTCCTTCATCAGGAGCGCCAGGCGGTCGGCATCGCCCAGGGCGGCGTACAGCCGAACCGCGTCATGCCGCGAGCCGGTGGAGGATGAATCGGCAAGTTTGCGGGCAATGGCCCGCACCCCGGCAGGCTCGGCCGGGGCAAGGCGGATGAGGCCATTGATGGCCCCTTCGCGCACGTCGTGCTCCCGGTCGTCCAGCAAGGCCGCAATGGTCCCCATCAGGGACAGGAGGCCGATCTTCCCGGCCGCCACGGCAGCCGCCCTGCGCATCATTGTCCGGGCGCTTCCCATGGCCTCGCCGAGGAGATCGGCGCACCCGGTGAAGCCGAGCTCGCCCCACACCTGGATGATGATCGACTTTTCCTCGTCATCCGCTGCAGGATAGGCCGCCGCCAGGGCTTCCATGCCCCGCTCGCCCATGGTGCGCAACCCCTGGAGGCAGAGCCTTCTGAGCCGCTCGTCCCGGCACCCCTGCAGCAGAGGCAAGGCGGCGCGGGCATCGCCGATGTACCCGAGAACCCGGATCAGTGCGTCACGCACTCCCTGATCCGTGGTATCCAGGGAACCGAGCAACCCATCGACCACGGCAGAGCCTGCAAGCCGCGCCAGGGCGTCGTCCACGCACCTGGCCGCCTCGGCACCGGCAAGACGGCCCCGCAGACGGATAATGGCGCAGGCCGCCGCCTCCCGCACGGCACGGACACGGTCGCCGAGCCCTTCCACCAGGAGCGGTACCGCTTCGGCATCGCCCACGGCACCGAGGCACTCGATTACCGGCCGCTTCAGAATGCCATCCGATGCGTGGGGAGTGAGAACGTTCACCGGCACCGGTTCGCCGATGCGGGCCAGGGCGCCGAGGATAGAGTAGCTGAACCAGACATCGTTCTTGCCGAGGGCGGCCAGCAGCGGCGCAACAGCGCGCAGATCACCGATCTTGCCGAGGTTCTCCGCGGCAGCCGCCGAAACGTTTGGATCCGGGTCGTCAAGGGCGTCGATCAGGGCGGGAATACTTGACCGGTCGCCGATGGTGCCGAGGATGTCGACCACAAACTTGCGGACATCGCGGTCGTCATCCTTGAGGTGAGCGAGCAGCGCAGGCACCGCCCTGCCAGCCAGCCCTTCGAGCACCTCCACGGCCGAGTTGCGCAGGCCGGCATTGTCCACCGACGCGAGCAGCCCGATTATCCCCTCGATGGTCCCTTTGTCCGGGCACATGCCGAGCAGGAGAGACACGGCCTCTTTGCGCACCCGCCAACTGCCGTCGCCCATGGCAACGAAGAGCAGCTCGCGGGCATCGTCAAGAGAAACGGTCGCGAGGTCGAGCACGGCCCGACGCCTTGTTTCTTCGTCGGACGACTGGAGGTCGGCATTTACGGTTGTTAGAACAGCCACGCATGTGCTCCTTGCGTTGATTGTCAGTTACAGGCCGAGTTCTTTCCTGATCGTGCCGATGAACTCGGCGAACGCCTCATCCAGGTAAGACGTTCCGGCGCGGACGTCGCCGGACACCCTGTTCTCGTAGAGGGCACGCCCTTCGGCCACGTCCTCGGCAAGCAGCTCGAAAAAGGTGCCGTTGCGGACTCCTTCCCGCACGAGATCGCGATTATAGAGGGCAATGTCCGAAACGATGAGCCGGGCAAGCCGGCGGGCCTTGAGATGCTCCCCGGCAAGCGCCGGATCGTCCCCGCCCGGCAGACCGGCCCCGTCATATTCGCCATTGCGGGCTTCCCCGCAAGGCTGCTCCCCGGAGTCCCTGCCGGCATGCCGCTGTTCTCCGGAATCCGCTCCCCCCCTACCCCCTTCGGGATGGGTGCCCCCGCAGTGCGGCGCAGTGCCCGCCAGGAGCCGGTGGACGCGGGCGGGCAGTTCGTCCGGAATATGGTGCTTCTCCAGATAGTCGTCTGCTCCGTGGAGCGATTCGGGAGCACGCTTGTACTTCGCCTTGTCATAAATGGAGGCGATCAGAATGATCTTGATGTCTGCCGTGGCCGGCGAACCCTTTACCGCTTCACAGATTTCGAAAGCGAACATCCCGGGGAGGGCCGCATCGAGAATCGCCACCCGGGGACGATGCTCAAGGATTGCCGCATAGGCGCCGGCACCGTCGGCGGCCTCAAGCACCTGGAACGGCTCGCAGGCCAGAGCCTGCCGGACGGCCGTGCGCAATGCCGGATTTTCATGGGCCACAAGGACCCGCGTCACGGTCTCCGCGACAGAGGACCGGGACGGGACGGGAGCGGACTTTCCCCGCACCCTGAAGACGCTACGGCACGAATTGCACCGCAACGTTACTCCCCCGCCCGGGATCCGTGCTCCGTCAAGCCGATACCGCGCCTGGCAGACAGGACACCCTGCGATGACCACAGCCGCCATCAACGCCCCGTTCCGGCAAGGCCGGCGATGGCCGACGCTTCGCGGCTCGTCAGGATGCGATCGAGATTGACGAGCATGACCAGGGTGTCCCGCACCAGGCAGACGCCGATCAGGTACTCCACGCTGACTCCCTCGATGGAGTGGGGGGGTGGCTTGATATCGCCCGCCTGCACCGTGACCACCTCGGTCACGTCATCAACCACGAGCCCCACCAACTGCCTGCTCACCCCCACCACGAGAAGGCGGGCCTCCTCAAGGGCCACCCGTTCGGGCAATTCGAACCGTTTGCGCAGATCGATGACCGGAATCACCATGCCCCTGAGATTGATGACGCCCTCCACAAAGGCGGGTGCCTTGGGGAGCTTCGTCAGTTTCTGGGGACGGATGATCTCCTTGATCCGCATGATATCGGCAGCAAAGGTGGCTTCGCCGAGGCGGAAACAGGCAAGTTGTATTTCCTGAATGTCGGTTTCCATGCGTATCCTTCGGGAGCGTGGGTCTGATACGTATGCAAAGGGCTCCCGGCAGCGTCAGGCAGCCAGAAGCCCCTGAATGATCTCGATGATCCGGGCCGACTTGAACGGCTTGGTCACGTAGGCGGCAGCACCGGCATCCATCCCTTTCTCGCGGTCTTGGGTGCTTTTCTTGGCAGTGAGCATGACCACCGGGATGTGACGGGTTGACGGGTCGGCCTTGATCAGCCGGCAGACCTCGAAGCCATCCATCCCCGGCAACATGATGTCGAGAATGATCAGGTCGGGAGGGGTGGCTGCAATATAGTCCAGGGCGGCCTTGCCGTCGGTCACCCCCGCCACTGCGTAGCCGCGGGAGGACAGCAGGATGCTTTCAAGTTTGAGCAGACTCTCTTCATCCTCGACGATCAGAATCCTTTTCTTTTCCATCGGCATACCCTCCTGGGCATTACATCAATGCTGAATCGAGCACCTTTTCCAGTTGAAGCAGAATGATTATTCCACCGTCGTGGCGGCCAATGCCGTTGACGAATTCACGATCCATGCCATCGAGCACGGCAGGCGGATGTTCGATGGTTGCGGCCGGGACCTTCACCACCTGGGTAACCTCGTCCACCAGGAGACCGCACAGTCCCTCTCCGTGCTTGACCACGACGATCCGCTCCTTCCCGCGGGCCACGGCTTCGGCCAGGCCGAGACGCTCGCGCAGGATGAACACGGGAATGATGATGCCGCGCAACGACAGAACCCCGGCGACAAACGGCGGTGCATGGGGGACCTCGGTGGTCTCCCGGGGCTTGATGATCTCTTTCAGCTCCATGATATCGATGCCGTAGGTTTCGTCGGCCACCCGGAAGCACAGGACTTCCAGATACGCTTCCGTCTCCCTGGCGGATTCCGTCTCCGTGTCGGAGACAAGGTCTTCCACCAGGGCTGCCCGGCGCCCCTGGAGGATGAGCGCCAGGGGGTCGAGAACGGACGGAGCGGCCGCCGGCGCGAAAACCGGTACCGGAAGGGCACCATCATCGGGAGCGAACACGTCGTCGGACAGCTCCTGGAGCTCCGGCGCCGTCGGCGCTGAAGTCGCGCCGGCAACGAGCCGGTCCGGCTCCTGCCGGGGCTCCCGCCGCAACTCGGCAGCCGGCGCAGCCCCCTCCTGCCGGCGGTCACGCTGGGCCTTTTTACGTATCTCGGCGATATCCATCATATCCGTTTTCCCTCGCCATGCAAGTTACCACGGCTCCCCACGGAAGTTGTGAGCTGTCAGTACAGGTTCGCCTCGTCCCGCAACTCCTCCACCAGAGAGGCGTCGATCCACGCCGCATCCCTGCCGTAACCGACCAGCAGGGCATTGGTTGCCAGTATGTTGATCTTGCGCGGCACGCCGCCCGAAAGCTCATGAATCCGCTGCACCGCATCCGGGGAAAAGAGCCCCGGCGCCCCCCCGGCCACTTCGAGCCTGAAATCGATATACTCCAGGGTCTCGTCGAGGCTGAGGGGCTGAAGGTGGTAGTGAAGCGCAATCCGCTGCCGCAGGGGCTCATGGACCGGGTCGGCCAGGATCTGACGCAGCTCGGGCTGCCCCATGAGGACGACGCTCATGAGGTTCTGGTCGTCCAGTTGGTAGTTGGTGAGAAGTCTGATCTCATCGAACACGTCCCGGTCCGGGACGAGCTGGGCCTCGTCCACCACGATCACCGGGCAGCGCCCCTCGGCATGCAAGAGGTAGAGCGTTTCGGTGAGTTGTTTCAGCAACTCGTCCTTGGCCCCCGCCGGATTGTCGACCCCGAGGCTCCGGGCGATGACCCGCAGAAACTCCAGCGGCGAGAGGCGGGGGTTGAAGATGAAGCAGAAGCGGCACGCCTCGCCCATGGCATCCATGAGCGCCCGGGAAATGGTGGTCTTGCCGCAGCCGATATCGCCGGTCAGCAGGGCCAGTTCCCGCTCCTCAACGGCGTACTGGAGGCGCGCAAGGGCCTCCCGGTGCCCCCGCGACAGGAAGAGGTAGCGCGGGTCAGGGGTCTTGGAAAACGGCTTTTCCCGCAATCCATAGAATTCCCGGTACATTTACCCCCCGCTCCGCAGGGCTTCGCCGATGATCCCCCCCACATCCATGACGAGGATCGTCCTCTGGTCGCCCAGGTCGGCGGCGCCCGATATCCCCTTGTACCCCTTGAACATGTCGCCCAGCGACTTGATGACGATGTCCTGCTGCCCCACCAGGTCGTCCACGATGATGCCCAGGCGTTTTTCGGCCACGCCGACCACCACCACGTAAAAACTGCCGGGCGGGGGGGTCTCGCGCTGGACCCTGAAAAAGCGCTCCAGCCGCACCAGCGGCAGGGTGGTCTCCCGGAGTTGGTACACCTCTTTCCGTTCCACGGTAAGGATTTCCCGCTCCTCCACGATGATCGTCTCAAGCACCGACGTGATCGGAATGGCGTAGGTCCGGTCAGCCGTGAGGACCAGCAGCGCCTTGATGATGGCGAGGGTGATCGGCAGGGTTATGATGATCCGGCTCCCCTTGCCGAATTCGCTTTCGATGTCGACCATGCCCGACACGGCGGCGATGTTGCTCTTCACCACGTCCATGCCGACGCCCCGGCCCGAAAGCTCGCTCACCTTGTCCGCAGTGGAAAAGCCGGGGAGAAAGATGAAGTCGAGGGCGTCCCGGTCGCTCACCCCTTCCAGGGTCTTGATGAGCCCCTTCTCCAGGGCCTTCTGCTTGACCTTCTCGATGTTGAAGCCCCGGCCGTCGTCGGCCACCTCGATGACGACGTGGTTGCCCTTCTGGTAGGAGGAAAGCCGGATCGTTCCCCGTTCGGGCTTGCCGGCGGCACTTCGCTCCCCGGGAGTTTCCAGCCCGTGATCGATGGCATTGCGGATGATGTGGACTATGGGGTCCGAGATATCCTCGATGATCAGCTTGTCCAACTCGGTGTCGGCGCCGAACAGTTTGAGGTCGACCTTTTTATCCTGCTCCCGGGAAACCTTCCGGACGATGCGGGCCATTTTCTCGAACAGTTGCCCCACGGGAATCATCCGGATTTCCATGACCCCCTTCTGGAGCTCGGTCAGCTTGCGGTCGAGCCCCTTGGCGGCCTTGCCCAGCTCGATGGCCAGGGATGAGAACCCCGCCAGCCTCATGCGGGTGGTGATATCAGCGATGGTGGAGTGGGAGAGGACCAGCTCCCCCACGATGTTCATGAGCTCGTCCAGCTTGCCGATATCGACCCTGACCGTGCGGCTCATGCTCTTGGCAGTAAGTTGGTCGTCAACGCCGGCCGGCGCTGCGACGGCCGGTGCCTGCGCCGGCACGGACGGCAGCGAGGACGCCGGCGCGGCTGTGGCGGGAAGGTCAGCGTGCTCTTCCGGCGGGGCAACGGAGCCGTAGCGGACGATGGTGAGCCCGTCTCTGTCGAGCAGTGCGGACAGGCCTTCTTCATCCAAGTCGGTGCCGAAGAGGATGTCGAAGTCTATGAACGACTCGGGTGAAGCGCTGGCGCTCGGCAGCGTACTGACGACCTCCCCCTCTTTTTTGAGCGTGTCGGAGATCTCACCCAGATCCTGGTCAAAGGACATGAGACTGAAGGATGCGTGGATGGAAAAGATGTTCCGCCTCTTTTTCACATTCTCCAGCAGGCGGTGTTCTTCGTACTCCGTCAGGGAGTTGAGAACCTTGTCGGGCATGCCCAGTTCCCTGAGGGGCGAAACCTCCTGGGCTTCCCGGGCCGAGGCGCAGGCGTTGAGCCGGGAGACGGCGTCCTCGATGGCCGCACTGTGCTCCTCGCCGCTGCCGATGCCGCGGATGATTCCAGCCAGCAGCTCCATGGAATCGAACAGCACGTTCATGGTTTCGGGGGTGAGGGGGATCTTGCCGAGCCGCAGAGAGTCGAGCAGGTTCTCCAGATTGTGGGACAGGGACTGGATTTCCGTAAAGCCGAACATCCCCGCCAGCCCCTTGAGGGAGTGGGAGCCGCGGAAAATTGCGTTCAGGAGATCAGGGTCGCATTCACCGCTGTCGGCACAGTCGCCGAGGGTGACCAGGTCGATGCTGAGCTTCTCGACAATCTCTTCGGCCTCGGCCAGAAAATCATCAACGGCCCTGCCTGATGCATCGTGCGTGTTGGTCATGGAACCCTCCACCTCTGCTCAGGAGGTGTACTTGACGATCAGATCCTGGAGACGGGCCGGATCGAACGGCTTGACGAGATATTCGTTCGCCCCGAGCGACAGCCCCTTTTCCCGGTCCCGCTCGCTCCCTTCGGTTGAAATGATGAAGAGCGGGATGTGCCTGTAATTGTCGCTGGTGCGGACAAAGCTCACCAGCTCAAGCCCGTTGATGTCGGGCATGTTGATATCGGTGATGATCAGATCGAGCCGCTCCCGGGGAAGCAGGCGCAACGCCTCGAATCCGCTGGAGGCCTCGACGATCTCGAACCCATCCAGGGACTGGATGGTGGCCACCAGCATCGATCGCATGGTGGCAGAGTCTTCGGCAATCAGAATCCTCTTCACGTTCCCCCCTGGCCGCTTTCGAGGAGCTTGCGCTCCAGAAGCGCCTTTTCCATGGCCACACCGGCCTGGGAAAGGAAAATCTCCAGGGCCTCGGTGCCGCCGATCGGCTTTTTGTCGGGCAGATTGTCGCCATAGAGGATGGCGACGACCCGCCCCTCGCTCACGATGGGGCCGACAAAAACCTCGTCGGGGATCTCCGGCCCCAGGTGCTCGAACAGGTATCGGTTCCAGACGGCCGGCTCGGGCCTCACCACGGCCGGATGCTTGGCCTCCAGGATCGCGCTGAAGAGCGATTCGCCGTTACGCGGGATCCGCAGTCTGCTCACTCGTGCGTCAGCGGAGCCCCCGGTCTCCTCGATGCCGAACTGGCCCAGCCCGACGATCTCGTCGCGCCTCACCATGAAGATGATGGCCCGATTCATGAACTCGGCGGCAAAACGGAGGACCATCAAGGTAACGCCTCCGCCGAGGGCAGGGTTGGACAGTTCTTCGAGCATCCCCCGCAGCAGCGTGATGCCGGTGCTCGGCTCCACGGCCTCGACCTCGCCGTTCAGGTCGTCGCCCAACTCCAGGCGCAACTCGTGGCCCAGATTCACTACGTCGCCCGTGGCAACGGAGAGTTCGCCGCCCCGGAGCCGCCGGAGCACATCCAGCAGGTGACGGCAGAAACGCTCGGCTTCCTGCGGGTCCGCCATCTGCGCCCGCCGCGGCTTGATCAGGTGGGGATACCCCATCCCCCCGACCCGGCGTTCGGCGTCGCTGTTATGGTAGTCGGACATGACCAGGAGCCGGAGGTCGGGAAAATTGTTCCGCACGAGCTCCACGAGTTCGAGACCGCCCAGGATCCCCGTGCCGTCCATGCGCGGCATGATGAGATCCGCAAGGACCACTGGCCGCTTTCCCTTGCGATAGAGAGAATCGATCCGGATCAGCGCATCCTCGCTCCGCTCCTGCTGATAGACCCGGTAACCTCCCCCCTCCAGCGCCGCCGCAAGCATCTCCCGGGTCAGGCCATCGTCGTCGACAAGGACAAGCGATACCGGCTCTTGGGTTTGTGCCGCAGCGTCCGGCTGCAGACCGGACGCATCCCCCCCCTCCATGCCGGCCACGGACGGGACGGCTGCCTGGGGCGCTGCAGCGGGAGGAAGGTCTCCGCGGTGCCGTTGTTCGTCGATGATCCGCGCGCCTTCCATGGCCAGGAACTGAGGATTCAGCCCCTGGTCGAGCATGAACTGCATCGGGTCCATCCGGATGCTGTCGACCGCCTCCACGGTTTCCTGAAGCTCAAAGTCGAAGGCTCCCTCGACCCAGGCGAACAGGGAGTAGACGACTTTTTCGAATTGCTCCCGGACCACCTCGTCGATGGCCGCCGCAGCTACTCCATACTGGCGGATCAGGATCGAGCCGAGCCGGGCCTGAAATCCTTCCCGTTCCTGGAGGGCAAGGGCGCCGCGGAGGGTCGCCAGATCAATGAGTCTCTTGCGGATCAGCAGTTCGCCGAGGCTTTCCTGGAAACTGCTCGACGAGGCCCGGATCACCTTGCCCTGGCGGAAAACGATCTCGCCCAGCCGCCCTCTGCTGTTGAGCCGCAGGACACCCGATTTGCGGGAAAGGCTTACGATCTGGAGGATTTCCCCCAGGCCCAGATCTTCCAGGTTGCCGACGAGACTCATACCCGAATCCTGTCAACACGTCGCGGATTGGTGCTGGAAGCGGCGCCCATCATAAACCATCGGCCCATGCAAGTAAAGTGGTTACGACTCCCCGCGAGGGGCCGCCCAGCCGCCGTTTACGCTCGTTCGGGGGGCTAGCGTTCCCGTCCCCTGAACAGCAGGCGTAAGGGCGTTCCGGTAAAATCGAACGCCTCGCGGAATTTATTAACAAGGTACCGTTCATAGGAAAAGTGCATCCCATCCGGCCGATTGGTGAAGATGACGAAGGTGGGGGGCCTGGTCCCCACCTGGGTGGCGAAGTAGAACTTGACCCGCCGCCCCATGACGAGCGGGTGGTGATGGCTCTCCACCGCCGCCGAAAAGACCCGGTTGAGCTCCGAGGTGGTGACCCGTTTCACGAACTGGGCCATGACCTTGTCCACCTCTTCCATGATCCGGTTGAGCCGCTGGCCTGTTTGTGCCGACACAAATACTATCGGCACAAAGGCGAGATACTTGAATTCAGTCCTGATCTTATCCACGAAGCGCCCCACGGAGCTGTTGTCCTTCTCAATGGCGTCCCACTTGTTGACCACGAAGATGCAGGCCTTGCCCGCCTCAAAGGCATAGCCGGCAATCCGCTCGTCCTGCTCGGTCACCCCCTCCTCGGCATTGAGCACGATGAGGACCACGTCGGCCCGCTCGATGCTGCGCAGGGAGTCCACCACGCTGTATTTTTCGATCTTCTGGGTGGTCTTCCCCTTGCGCCGGATGCCTGCGGTATCGATGAGGAGGTAGCGCTTCTTGTTGCAGGTGAACCAGGTGTCCACGGAATCCCGGGTGGTGCCGGGGGTGGGGTTGGCCACCACCCGCTCGTATCCCAGCAGCCGGTTGACCAGGGAGGATTTGCCCACGTTGGGGCGGCCCACGACGGCGATCTTGGTCGCCTCGCGCTCCTCGGGGCTGGTGGTCCGCCGGGGCAGGGCCGCCACCACCTCGTCCATCAGGTCGCGCACGCCGCGGTTGTGCTCCGCCGAAATGGTAAGCAGATTGTCGACTCCCAGGGAGTAGAACTCGGATGCCGCCACCTCCAGGGTTTCGCCATCCACCTTGTTGACCACGAAGAAAACCGGCTTGTCCACCCGCCGGAGCATCTCCACCACTTCCACATCGGCGGGGTTGAGTCCGGCGCGGCCGTCCATGAGGAAGAGGATCACGTCGGCCTCTTCCATGGCGAGCCGGGACTGCTCGCGCATCTGCTGGAGGAGGCGGTCGGAGCTCTCGGGCTCGAACCCGCCGGTGTCGATCAGGATGAAGGGGACGTCGAAACGGGTGACCGTCTCGTAATTGCGGTCCCGGGTTACGCCGGGCATGTCGTCAACTATCGCCTTGCGGCGCCCCACGAGGCGGTTGAAAAGGGTCGACTTGCCCACATTGGGGCGGCCTACTATGGCAACGATCGGCAGTATCATCGGTATCCGAGCTCCTTGAGTATGTTCGGGTTTTCGCTCCAGTCCCTGCGGACCCGCACGAAGAGCTCCAGAAACACCTTCGTGTCGAGCAACCGCTCGATCTCCAGCCGGGCCTCGCTGCCGATCTGCTTGAGCATGGCCCCCTTGCGGCCGATGATGATCCCCTTCTGGGAGTCGCGCTCCACCGTGATGGTGGCGGAAATGGAGACGAGGCCTCCGTCCTCCCGCTCCCGGAAGCTGTCCACCTCCACGGCGGTGGAGTAGGGAATCTCATCACGGGTGAGGCGAAAGACCTTTTCCCGCACGATCTCGGCCACAATGAACCGCTCGGGCAGATCCGTGAGGATGTCGTCCGGAAAGTAGACCGGCCCCTCGGGCAGGGTATCGCGCACCACCTCCACCAGCCGCTCCACGTTCTCGCCGGTTTCAGCGGAAACCGGCACCACTTCGCGGAAAGGAAACAGCTCGGCATAGGCGGTGAGCCGCTCGGCCAGGATATCAGGATCGATGAGATCGATCTTGTTGACAACCAGGAAGACCGGTACATTCACGCCGGGCAGAAGCCCCGCGATCTCCCGCTCCTGGTCGCCCGGAGCCCGGTTGGCCTCCACCAGCAGCATGACCAGGTCCACCTCGCGGATGGAGGAAAGGGCCTCTTCCACCATGAATTTGTTGAGCCGCGAACGGGCGTGGTGGATTCCCGGCGTGTCGATGAACACGATCTGGGCGCCGGGCAGATTGTGGATTCCCTGGATGCGGTTGCGGGTCGTCTGGGGCTTGTCCGAGGTGATGACGATCTTTTCCCCGAGGATCCGGTTGAGAAGCGTCGACTTCCCCACGTTGGGGCGGCCGATGATCGAGACAAAGCCCGAGCGGAATGGCGTTTTAGACAACATAGTACTCCTTGTGAGTGTGGCCGCCGCTAGGGCGGCTGTTCAGTCGGTCAGACCGCCGGCAACGGTGCCGCCGGCGTGGGTCAGGGTAAGGGTATCGGGTGCCGCGGCGGGGCAGCCGGCAACCCCGGTGATGACGATCCCCCGCCGTTCCAGCAGGCGGGACAGGTTGGCGCGCCGCTGTCCCACCACATCGGAAATCCGTGCGGGGGCACAGGCCACCGACACCTCGGTTCCCGCGGCAAGGCCGGCGGTAAGCCGCTCCAGCAGCCGGTACCAGAGCTCGCCCTCCACGAGCTGGCGCAGGGCCGGGTGCCAGGGGCCCGCCAGCACCGAACGTTCCAGGATATCCGTCGGCTGAAGGCCCAGCCGGATGACCGGGACCCCGGCCCGCTTGCAGGCCAGCAGCATGTCGGCACAGAGAGATACGGCATCGGCAAGGGTCAAGGGGGTGTAGCTCCCTTCGGCCCAGAGTTCGGCAAGCCTGGTCCCCGCCACTACCAGGGTCGGGTAGATGCGGAGGGAGACGGGCTTCAGATCGAAAATCCGCGTCAGGGAATCCAGCGAACGCTCCCGGCTGTCGCCGGGCAGTCCGGGCATCAGTTGCGCCCCCGCGGCGATCCCCTCGCGCCGCAGGACCTCGAATGCCCGCACCGTGTCAGCGGCCGAGTGCCCTCTGCCGGACGCCGCCAGAACCCGGTCGTCCATGGATTGGACGCCCAGTTCCACACTGGCTACCCCCATGGACTTCAAAAAGCCGGCTGTTTCGGCATCGAGGGCGTCGGGCCGGGTGGAAAGCCGCACGCTCCTTACGGAACCATCGTGCCGAAGGGGCTGCAGCGCCGTCAGGAGTCTCTCCTGTTCGCTGCGGGGAAGGCTCGTGAATGTGCCGCCGTAAAAAGCCGCCTCAACGGGCCGTCCCCTGCCGAAGGCCTTCACGGCGGAATGGATCTCTGCGGCGGTCGGAAGCCCACCGGTCCGGCCTGCGATGCGCTCCTGGTCGCAGAAGACGCAGCGGTGGGGGCATCCCTGGTGGGAAATGAAGAACGGGACGATAACGGGCCGCGTCATGGGGCAGCGCTGCGCCGCCCCGCTTCGAGGCGTTCCAGGCATTGGCGCGCCGCAGCCTGCTCCGCCTCCTTCTTGCTCCTACCAGCCCCCTGGCCCAGGAGCTGCTCACCCACGTACGCCGCCACGGTGAAGCGCAGGTCATGGGCGGGACCACTGGTATCGACCAGGACATATCGGGGCAAGCCACCATACAGGGCGTGGGCCAGTTCCTGGAAATCAGTCTTGAAATCCCGTCCCTTTACCCCGGCAGCAACACCGGCCAGGCGTGGGCCGAACCACGCGTCCACGAGACGCTCCACCGGAGCCATCCCTCCGTCGAGATACATGGCCGCCAGAAGAGCTTCCAGGGCATTGGCGAGCAGCGATCTGCGGTGGCGGCCTCCGGAGCGCTCCTCGCCGCGCCCGAGGCGCAGATAGCTGCCGAGCTCCACGGCCGCGGCCAGGTCGGCGAGAGTCTCTTCGCCCACCAAGGCCGATTTCATCCGTGCCAGCGTCCCCTCCCGGCTTTCGGGGTAGTGCTGCAGGAGCATCTTGCCGATGCAGAAACCAAGGATGGCATCGCCGAAAAATTCGAGCCGTTCATTGTCGGGAACCGTCGGGGAGCGGACCTCGTTCAGCCAGGAACGGTGGGTCAGGGCCTCGTCCAGAAAGCGGCGGTCAGTGAAGCGATAGCCGATCGAGGTCTCCAGTCCCTCCGCTGATGCCGCGCCGCCGGCGACGGGTTGTTCATCCGTTTCACGCATAGCTGGGAAGTATAACCCGATTCCATCGTCTTTATCAATAGATATGCGGACCGGAGACCATTTTGCGCTTGATAATGCATGACCTCTCGCCTATAATTCGGCCTTTACGAATCGAGAGGGTACGTCCGGGCCGTATGGGCTATTTCATTACATTCGAAGGCATCGAGGGATGCGGCAAAACGACCCAGATCCAGCGGGCGGCACAGTCCCTCAAGGAGGCGGGCCACCGGGTGGTCGTGACGCGCGAACCGGGCGGCTGCCCCATTGCCGACGACATCCGGGCCATCCTGCTGGACGCCGGCAACAGCGCCATGGTCCCCATGACGGAGCTCCTCCTCTACGCGGCGGCGCGGGCCCAGCACGTGGCCGAGGTCATCGCACCCGCCCTGGCGGAGGGGGCCGTGGTCCTCTGCGATCGCTTTACCGATTCCACCCTCGTCTACCAGGGTTTCGGCCGCAACCTGGACCGGGATCTCATTGCCCGGCTCAACACCCTGGCCGCAGGACAGATCCGGCCGGACCTCACCATCCTCCTCGACTGCCCCGTGACGGTGGGGCTTGCCAGGGCTGCGGCGCGGATCAGCTCCCGGCAAACGAACCGGGAAGAACGGTTCGAGCAGGAATCGCTCCTCTTTCACGAGCGGGTGCGAGAGGGGTTTCTCGCCCTGGCCTGCGGGGAACCCCACCGGTTCGCCGTGATCGACGGAAACGAAGGGGTCGAAGCGACGGCAACGGCCGTGGCGGGTGTGCTCCTGAACCGCGTGCCCCGGAGGTAGGACGATGCCCTTTTCCCGCGTCCTCGGCCAGGAAACCGCCGTAAACGTCCTGCGGCGCGCGCTCCGTTCGGGCAAAGCGGCCCATGCCTACCTCTTCGAAGGGATCGAGGGGTGCGGCAAGATGACCACCGCCCTCGCCTTCATCGAGGCAGCCTTCTGCCGGCGGGACGACGGCTGCGGCTCATGCCCCTCCTGCCGGAAAATGGCCGGACTCCAGCACCCGGACCTGCACCGCCTGGCTCCCGAGGGTGCATTCATCAAGATCGACCAGATAAGGGAACTGCAGCGGGAGCTTTCCCTGCGTCCGGTTGAGGCACCGATGAAGGCATGCATCATCGACGATGCCGATCGGCTCAACCCGGCAGCGGCCAACGCGCTGCTCAAGACGCTGGAAGAACCGCCGGGCAGCGCCCTTCTGATCCTGCTCACCACGAACCCGGCAGGGATTCTCCCCACGGTCCGTTCCCGCTGTCAGCTCCTGAGGTTTTCGCCGCTCCCCGAGCGGGTGATCGAAGAGTACCTGACGGACGCAGGCCGGGAACCGGACGCAGCCCGCCTGGCCGCATCCCTGGCTGGCGGTAGCCTCTCCCGGGCGCTGGAGATGGAGGAAGGGAGCGCCGGGGCGGCCCGGCAGGGACTGATCGAACGGCTTCGGACTCTCACTCTGGAAGAGATCACCCCCCTCTTCGCGGCCGCCGAGGAACTGGCCGCGGACCGGGAACGCGCCGTGGAGGCCCTTGGCACCCTCACCTCACTGTTGCGCGATATTCTCCTCATCCAGGGAGGAAGCAACGGGGTGGTCAATCGGGATCTCGTCGCCCTTCTCGAAGAAGAAGCGTGCCGGGTGACGCCGGAGCGGACCCTCGCCCGCCTCGGCCACGTCATGGAGGCGCGCCAGGCGCTCCAGCGCAATGCAAATCCCCGGCTCACCATGGACGTGCTCCTCATGCGCCTGGCGGACCGGACGGCACCGTAACGCACTCCGTCTAAAAAACGGGCACTTCAAACTGACAACGGGGAACTCCCCGGGAGGATAGTGTGGTCAAAATCGTCAAGGTCCAGTTTCATACCGCCGGGAAACTCTACGACTTCGGTTCCGGCGACCTCGACCTGAAACAGGGTGACCGGGTCATCGTCGAAACCGAGCGGGGCCGGAGCATCGCCATGGTCGTTACCCCGCCGCGGGAATACGAAGATACCCATGCCCCTGAGGGGCTCAAGAACATCGTCCGCCTCGCCGAACCGTCTGACCTGGCTTCGGCGGCCCGCAACGCGGCCAAGGAGCAGGACGCCTACCATTTCTGCCTCCGCAAGATCAAGGAGCGGGGCATGGACATGAAACTCGTCAAGGTGGAGTATCTCTTTGACGGGAGCAAGGCCATTTTCTACTTCACCGCCGACGGGCGGGTCGATTTCCGGGAGCTGGTCAAGGATCTGGCCCACCAGTTCCATACCCGCATCGAGATGCGTCAGATCGGGGTACGGGACGAGTCCAAGATGATCGGCGGCATCGGCATCTGCGGCCGGGAGCTCTGCTGCTCGTCCTTTCTGCGCGATTTCGAGCCCGTCTCGGTCAAAATGGCCAAGGAGCAAAACCTGGCCCTCAACCCCACCAAGATCTCGGGCCAGTGCGGCCGGCTCCTCTGCTGCCTCGGCTACGAATTCGAAACCTACTGCTCCCTCAAGAAGTGCCTGCCCAAATGCGGTAAGATTGTGAAGTGCGGCGCCGCGGAGGGGGAGGTCGTCAAGCAGAACATCCTGGAAGGGACCGTCACCATCCGGACCGAGGAAGATCGCGAAATGGTCGTCAAGGGCGAGGAGATCAAGCCCGAGAACATCTTCGATCGCCCCAAGGCCCCGCGCAAAGAGGGAGGACGGGAGAAAGACCAGAAATCGCCCCAGGACGGGGAGCGCCGCGAACGCCCCCGGGAGCGCGACAAGGAACGCAAAGAAGGCTCAGGTGGCGAGCGGCGCGAACGTCAGGAGCGGGAGCAGGCTCCCCCCCGCGAGGAGGGGGGCAACCGGGAACGCCGGGGCGGCAAGGGAAGAGACCGGGATAAAAAGGAGAAGAAATGAGCCGAACGTTCTATGTCACGACACCCATCTACTACGTAAACGACGTACCGCACATCGGCCACGCCTACACCACCCTTGCAGCAGACGTTCTCGCCCGCTACAAGAAGCTCAAGGGGTACGAGGTCTTCTTCCTTACCGGCACCGACGAACATGGCCAGAAGGTCGAAAAGGCGGCCAACACCGCCGGCGAAACGCCCCTGGAACTGGCCGACCGGGTGGTCAAGCGTTTCCAGGGCCTGTGGGAAAAACTGGACATCCAGTACACCGACTTCATCCGCACGACCCAGGAACGGCATAAGAACGGGGTCTCGCACATCTTTACCAAGATCATGGCCCAGGGTGACATTTACCTGGGTGAATATGAGGACTGGTACTGTACTCCCTGCGAAACCTTCTGGACCGAAACCCAGCTCATGGACGGCAAATGCCCCGACTGCAACCGTCCGGTGGACAAGCTCAAGGAAGAATCCTACTTCTTCAGGATGAGCAAATACCAGGAGCAGCTCCTGGCCCACATCGAGGCGAATCCCGACTTCATCCAGCCCAAGAGCAGGCGCAACGAGATCATTTCCTTCGTAAAGGAAGGCCTGCGCGACCTCTCCGTCTCCCGGACCTCCTTCAATTGGGGCATTCCGGTTCCCGGAAACGAAAGGCATGTCATCTACGTCTGGTTCGATGCCCTGACCAACTACATCACTGCCCTGGGCTATCCGGATGAGGAAAGCGCGTTCAAGACGTACTGGCCGGTGGACGTTCACCTGATCGGCAAGGACATCCTCCGTTTCCATGCGGTCTACTGGCCCACCTTCCTCATGGCCGCGGGACTGCCGGTGCCCAAAAAGGTCTTTGCCCACGGATGGTGGACCGTGGAAGGCCAGAAAATGAGCAAGAGCCTCCAGAACGTGGTGGAGCCCAACATGCTGGTGGACCGGTACGGCATCGACGCGGTCCGTTATTTCCTGCTGCGTGAAGTCCCCTTCGGCCTTGACGGCGACTTCTCCCACGCGGCCCTTGTCCACCGGATCAACTCCGACCTGGCGAACGATCTGGGCAACCTGCTCAACCGCTCCACCGCCATGGTCAACAAGTACTTCGACGGCGTTCTCCCCGCCCCCGGCCCCCAGACCGAGCTGGACACCGCCTTCAGGGAAAAGACCGAAGCCATGGTGCGCCAGGTGGATGCCTGCATGGACGAACTGGCCTTCAGCAAGGGACTCCAGGCCATCTGGGAGGTGATCTCGGCGGGAAACAAGTACATCGACGAGACGGCCCCCTGGACCCTGGCCAAAGACCCGGCCAAGCGGGACTACCTCGGCACGGTCATGTACACGCTGTTGGAAGCCCAGCGCATCGTGCACCTGATCCTCTCGGCCTTCATGCCGCGCACCGCCGCCAAGGCCCTCGACTACCTGGGATGGACGGAGCCCTGCCGCGACGAAGATCTCGCATGGGGCAGGCTGGCGCCCGGGGCGCGGATCGTCAAGGCGGAGGCCCTGTTCCCCCGCATCGAGGAGAAGGAAGAGAAATAGTTCCCTACCTGGCCGGGGTTCGCAACTCCGCCGAGGCAAAAAGGAAGAAAAACCTGAAGAGACAGTACTTGTAGAACTCGCTGAAGAGAAGCCGGAAGCTCCCCTTGTCGTCCCACCACCGCTCCTTGAGGTTGGTGGTGTCGACCGGGTGGGGATAGATGGCGATGTCACGCGGCAATACCTGGCGGAAGAGAAGAGTGGCCCGCTTCATGTGGTAGCGGGAGGTGATCAGCCGGATTGAACGCACCTCTTTCCGCATGATGATCTCCCGGCCGTAGAGGGCGTTTTCAAGGGTGTTGCGGGACAGGTTCTCCAGGAAAACACGATCTGCGAGCCGCTCTCCCTCCCGGTCCCGGAACAGGTCCCGCTTCTTCACCACGGGATCGACGCCGATGAGATAAAGGTACGTGCCTTTGCGCTCCCGGAAGAGGCGGACTCCCTCCTCAACCCTCCCCCGTCCCCCGGCCAGAACCACGATGGCATCGGTGGTCACATCCCTCTGGCGCAGGGAAAAGGTTTTGTAGGCAAAGTCCACGAACAGCACGGCCACTATGATCAGCACTACGATGAGAAGGGATATGATCCCCCGGAAAAAGAGAGCCATCACACATCCTTGACGGAACATTTCACTTGCATTCGCATTTTCCGTCTGCTATAAAAGGGAGCTTCGAAAGCCACCCGAAGGGAGTAGAACCATGTCCAAAGTTTGCGAAATCTGCGGCAAAGGCCCCAGTTTTGGTAACAATGTCAGCCACGCCAACAACAAGACCCGCACCACGTGGCATCCGAACCTCCAGAAGGTGAAGGCCGTCCGCAATGGCAGCGTCAAGACCATCAAGGTCTGCACCCGCTGCATCCGTTCCGGCCACGTAACCAAGGCCGTCTAGCCCCTACGTTCGCCAGGCCACGAAATGACTGAGCCGCAGCGCGTAAGCGCGTGCGGCTTTTTGTCGTTCCAACGCCGGCATACCCCACAGACACCTGCCATTCGCCCCTTACCGGCAGAACGCAATCGCCTCGATTTCCACGAGAGCGCCCCGGGGAAGCCCCTTCACCTCCACGGTGGAACGCGCCGGCGGCGCCGCAGCAAAGCGGCTGCCGTAGGCCTGGTTCACGGCGGCAAAATCAGCGAGATCCGCAAGAAAGATCGTCGTCTTCACGATGGCGTCAAACCCGAGGCCCGCCTCGGCCAGCACCGCTGCCATGTTGTCCATCACGCGCGTCGTCTGGACCGTGATGTCCCCGTCGACCATTTCGCCGGTGGCGGGATCAAGGGGAATCTGGCCCGACAGGAACAGGAATCCCCCTGCCCTTACCGCCTGGGAATAGGGACCGATCGCCCTGGGCGCCTGCTCCGTCGCAATAATCTCTTTCATGCTCCCCCCTTCAATTCTTCATTCGCTCGACCGAAATAACACCGCTCAGCTTCATGATGTTGTTCATTACCCGCTTCAGGTGATTCAGGTCGGTAACGTCCACTTCAAAGACATTGACCCCGCGCTTGTCGACCGTGCTTTGGATCGACGCGCTGGAGATGTTCGCTTCACAATCGGTGATGGCCTGGGTGATGGTGGCGAGAATTCCCTTCTGGTCGTGACAGGATACTCGAATTTTCACCGGCAGGGCAGCCTTGCGCTCACGGTTCCAGGTGACGGCGATACGGCGCTCCGGGTCGTTTTCCAGGGCCACGGGACAGTCGGCGGTATGGATCGTGACCCCTCTTCCGCGAGTGATGAAACCGATGATGTCGTCTCCGGGAACCGGGTTGCAGCACTTACCGAAACGCACGAGAACATCGTCGACCCCGCCGATCTGGATGGCGCTGGGAGACGAGCCGGTGAGCTTGCCGATCATCTTCCCGATGCGGGATTCCTTCTGTTCCTGGCGCTCCTGAAGCTTTTCCTCGGGAAGCAACTTGCCGATCACCTGGTTTGCCGAGAGCTTGCCGTAACCAACGGCGGCCATGAGGTCATCGTCGGTGGAGAGGCCGAACTCCGAAGCCACTCGCTTAATTTCTCCGCTTTTCTGCAGCTTGGCCAGGTTGAGAGAATAGCGCCGGAACTCCTTCTCCAGGATCTCCTTGCCGAGAGACATGCTCCGGACCCGCTCCTCTGTCTTGATCCATGCCCGGATCTTGTTGCGGGCACGGGAACTCTTGACGATCTTCAGCCAGTCCTTGCTCGGAGTGTGGTGCGGAGAGGTGATCACCTCCACGATATCGCCGTTCTTCAGCTCATACTTGAGGGGAACCAGCTTGCCGTTCACCTTGGCGCCCACACAGCGATGCCCGATGTCGGTGTGGATGGTATAGGCCAGATCAATGGGGGTCGACCCCTTGGGGAAGCTCTTCACGTCCCCCCTGGGAGTAAAGACGTAGACCTCCTCGGGGAAAAGTTCCACCTTGACCGTATTCATGAACTCGTGGGAATCCTGGAGCTCCTGCTGCCACTCCAGCAACTGCCTCAGCCAGGCGAACCGCTTGACCTCTTTCTCGTCGTACCCCTTGCCTTCTTTATACTTCCAGTGAGCTGCGATGCCGGCCTCCGCCACCCGGTGCATGTCGGACGTGCGGATCTGGACCTCCATGCGCTCCCCGTGCGGACCGATGACCGTCGTATGGAGCGACTGGTACATGTTCCCCTTGGGCATGGCGATATAGTCCTTGAAACGGCCAGGGATCGGTTTCCAGGTCGAATGGATGATCCCGAGGACCTCGTAGCACTCCCGGATGTCGTTCACCATGACCCGGATCGCCACAAGGTCGTAGATCTGGTCGATGTCCACATTGCGGGCCTGCATTTTGCGCCAGATGGAGTAGAGGTGCTTGCTCCGGCCGAAGACATCGCCCTTGAGGTCGTGCTCGGCAAGCTTGGAGACGATGATCTGCCGCACCTCCTCCACGTAGCTTTCCCGCTCCTTCTTCTTCTTGGCAACCTTTGAGGCCAGGTCGTAGTAGATCTGTGGTTCCAGGTAACGGAAGGAAAGGTCTTCCAGCTCGCTCTTGATCCATGAAATGCCGAGGCGGTTCGCAAGGGGGGCGTAGATATCGAGGGTCTCGCGGGAGATGGAACGTTGCTTCGGCTCGGGCTGGTACTGGAGCGTCCGCATGTTGTGGAGGCGGTCGGCGAGCTTGACAAGAATGACCCGGATGTCGTTGGCCATGGCCAGCAGCATCTTGCGGAAGTTCTCGGCCTGACTCTCCTCTTTGGTCTTGAAGTGAATCTTTCCGATCTTGGTGACGCCGTCGACCAGGTTTGCCACCTCGACGCCGAACATCCCCTCCAGTTCCTCCCGGGTGGTGAGGGTATCCTCGATGGTGTCATGGAGCAGCCCGGTCACCACCGTTGGCACGTCGAGCTTCAGGTCAGCCAGTACGCCCGCCACCTCCATGGGGTGAACGAGATAGGGCTCTCCCGAGAGACGCGTCTGTCCCTGGTGGACCTTGGCGCAGTAGACATAGGCCTTGCGGATCAGGTCCAGGTCGGCCACCGGATTGTAGGTGACGACCTTATCGAGGATATCGTTGAGCCGTATCATGGGGAAAAAGACAAAAAAAGGGCGGAAGCCTGGTGCTTCTGCCCTGGGGAGATCCTGTGATTAGCGGGAACGACGACTGGTCAGCTCGTATCCGACCTTGCCGGCGGCGATTTCACGCAGGGAGATCACCACGTTCTTGTTGGCGCCCCGGGTGTCGATGAGCGGACGCGCCCCCTTGTACAACTGCTTGACGCGCTTGGACGCAAGCATGACGAGCAGGAACCGGTTATCCACCTTGTCCAGGCAATCCTCTACGGTTACGCGTGCCATTGTTACTCCTTTCGTGCAACCGGTACCCGCTGACGGCGGGGACGGTAACGTGGGTAAAGTCCGGCCCGCAACGGGGCCATTCAATCCATTGAAAAAATTCCTGAAACCGCATCCAGCACCCTGGCTGTGCGGCACTGCTCGGCAATGATCACCGATTTGAGCTCTTCAACCGCCCGGCTGAACTGATCGTTGACGATGATATAGTCGTACCAGCGGGATTCCCGGATCTCGCCGGCAGCAGCGTTGATCCGCCGGCTGATCACCTCGTCGCTGTCCGAGGAGCGCCTGTTGAGCCGCCGACGCAGTTCCTCGAAGCTGGGGGGGAGAATGAAGATATAAACGCCGCCCGCATACCGCTCCTGGAGCTGGCGTGCCCCCTGGATATCGATATCCAGGATGAGATCCACGCCTGCTGCACGATTCTCCTCAAGGGTCCGAATGGAGGTGCCGTAGCAGTTGCCGTGAACCTCTGCCCACTCCGCGAACTCATCCGCATCGATCATCCGGCGGAACTCATCCATGGAAACGAAAAAATAGTCTTTGCCATGGACTTCGCCGGGCCGCGGCGCGCGCGTAGTGTAGCTGACAGAATGCCGCAGATGTGGAAAAATGTCAATTATTTCTCTGCACAGCGTGGTTTTACCCGCCCCAGACGGTGCCGACAGTATGTATAAAACCCCTTCACGCTTCATCAAGACCCCGCTCATG
>NZ_JCAMRN010000043.1:0-28124 GCF_059620965.1 Geobacter sp. PheSNFMC | reverse complement strand
CCGGCATTGCCGGCCGCGACTGGGTGAGGGAAAACGAGTCGGACGTGGTGGAAGTCTGCGAGATGGTCTACTCCAAGGTCTCCCGCCGGCCCGCCCGCTGGGTCCTGGTGGTTACCAGGGACTCCGCCGTGCAGAAGCCGGAGGACCTCCACGGGGCCACCATCTCCACCGAACTGGTGGGCTTCACCAAGCGGTACTTTGCCGAGCGCAACATCCCGGTAACCGTTGAGTTTTCCTGGGGCGCCACCGAGGCGAAGGTGGTGGACGGCCTCTGCGACGCCATCGTGGAAGTGACCGAGACGGGGTCCACCATCAAGGCCAACGGCCTGCGGATCGTCTGCGACCTGATGGAGTCGGTGCCGGTTCTGATCGCCAACAAGGCCGCCTGGGCCGATCCGTGGAAGCGCGAGAAGATCGAGACCATCGCCACTCTCCTCAAATCGGCCCTGGCCGCCGAGGGGATGGTGGGCCTCAAGATGAACGCCCCCAATGACCGGCTGGAGGCAATCACCCGTGTGCTGCCGAGCCTCAAGAACCCCACCGTGTCCCACCTCTTCAACTCGGACTGGGTCTCCATCGAGAGTATCCTTCCGGAAAAGGAGGTCCGGCGCATCGTTCCCGAGCTGATCAAGCTCGGCGCCGAGGGGATCGTTGAGTATCCGCTGAACAAGATCATCTAGCAGTCGCCGGGTACGCTTCGGGGAAGGGAGGAACAGACACAGAAAAGGGCCTGCACCGATGAGTGCAGGC
This sequence comes from Geobacter sp. PheSNFMC, assembly GCF_059620965.1. Classification (NCBI taxonomy): domain Bacteria; kingdom Pseudomonadati; phylum Thermodesulfobacteriota; class Desulfuromonadia; order Geobacterales; family Geobacteraceae; genus Geobacter; species Geobacter sp. PheSNFMC. The sequence goes on along the minus strand of NZ_JCAMRN010000043.1, from coordinate 27,374 downwards.
CCTTTATTTTACTGGCGTCCCCGAGACGATTCGAACGTCCGGCCCCTTCCTTAGGAGGGAAGTGCTCTATCCAGCTGAGCTACGGGGACAAAAGAAAATTTTTTATAGCCTATCCGGGGCGCATTTTCAAGCCCTTTCACCAGTGATACTAGAAGGTGAGGAGCGAGTAGACCTTTCCTTCGGGCAGCCTCTTTCTCCCCCCGAGGAATTCGAGCTCGGCCAGGAAGCAGCACTCGACGATCTCGCCACCCAGGGCCTCGACCATCTCGACCACCGTCGCCATGGTGCCGCCAGTGGCGAGGATGTCGTCGGCGATAATCACCCGCTCCCCTTTGGTAATGGCATCAGTATGGATCTCCAGGGTGTCTGAGCCGTATTCGAGCTGATAGGTCTTGCTGAAGGTTTCCGAGGGAAGTTTGCCCGGCTTGCGCACCAGGGCTACGCCGGCTCCGAGCTTGTAGGCCAGGGCGGCGCCGATGACGAAGCCGCGGGCTTCCACCACGACCACCTTGCTGATCTTCTTCCCCACATAGCGATGCGCGATCAGGTCAACCATGCGCTGGAACGACGGGGCGTCCGCCAGCAACGTGGTAATGTCCTTGAAGATGATCCCCTTTTTGGGGAAATCGGGAACGTCGCGGATTATGTCTTTCAGCTCATTCATGCTTCTTCTTCCCCTTCCGTGATGGCATCAAATCGGCTCAATCAATGGCATTGCCATCGCTTTCTTCAATATATTTCCTCAATTTTTCCAGAGACTTGGCCTCAATCTGCCGGATACGCTCACGGGTGACACCAAAGCTGCGACCGATGGTGTCAAGGGTCTGGGGCTCCTTGTCTTCCAGACCAAAGCGGAGTGTAAGGATCGTCTGCTCATTCTCGGACAGGGACGCAAACCACTTGGACACGATCTCATATTTGTTGAGATCCTCGAGCAGCACGGCCGGCGAGACAGTGGACGTATCCTCAATGGTGTCGATGAGGAAATAATCGCTGTTTTCTCCCATGGGGCGCTCAATGGAGTAGGTCTTTTTGAGGAGGACCATCAGCCGCCGGACGTAGGCGGAATTCACCTTCATCTCGGTGGCGACTTCCTTCACGCTCGGCTCGCGGTTGAACCTCTGCACCAGTTCCCGCGTGATCTTCAGCATCTTGTTGATGTCGTCGGAGACATGGACCGGCAACCTGATCGTCCGCGACTGGTTCACCAGGGCACGCTCGATGGACTGGCGAATCCACCAGGTGGCGTAGGTGGAGAAACGACATTCCTTCGAGAGCTTGAAGCGCTCTACCGCCTTGATGAGCCCCATGTTTCCCTCCTCGATAAGATCGAGAAAGGGAAGCCCCCGATTGATGTAACGCTTGGCAATTTTGACCACGAGCCGCAGGTTCGACTCGATCATCTTGTCCCGGGCAGCCTTGTCGCCCTTGGCGATACGGCCGGCAAGCTCCTTTTCCTCATCGGCGGTCAGCAGCCGCGTCCGCTGAATCTCGCGCAGATAGAGCTTGATAGCATCGTCGAAGTGTTCCTGTTCGATGTTCTTGCCGGCTTCCGCAGGCTCCTCTGGCTCATCCTCTTCCTCTGACGCCCCCAGCTCGAAGGCTGTCGGTTCGGGCTCGATAAAGTCCCCGCCGGGCTCATCCGGTGAGTCCAGTTCTTTCTCATCCAGTTCGTTCATGTCGCTCATGGGGATCTCCGTTGCAAAGCGCCCGAAGGGCGCTCAGTCATCGCTGCTCCAGCCGAACTTGCCCACCAGTTTGACGAACCTGCATCCCGTAACATTCTCCTGCACGACCGAACCATCCTCCTGCTTGACGACCCTGACGAGCACCTGCTCGAACTGGGTCCCCACCGGGATGACGAGTCTCCCCCCCGGCTTGAGCTGGTCTATGTACTTTTGCGGGATATCCGGTGCTCCGGCGGTCACAATGATGGCGTCAAAGGGAGCTTCCTCCTCCCAGCCGACCGTGCCGTCAGATATCTTGATATTGACATTGAGGAGGCCCAGGCTGTCGAGGGCCTTGCGCGCCCGCAACGCCAGCGGGCGAATGCGCTCCACCGTGTAGACCCGGTCGGCCATGACTGCCAGGATAGCGGCCTGGTATCCTGAGCCGGTACCGATTTCCAAGACCTTTTCCCTCCCCTTCAACTCCAGGAGTTCAGTCATCAGGGCAACCATGTAAGGCTGGGAAATGGTCTGCTTTTCACCGATGGGGAGCGGCGTGTCACTGTAGGCCTGGGCGGCCATGGCCTCTTCTACGAAGACGTGGCGGGGCACCTTAAGCATCGCCTCGATCACCCGCCGGTCCGAGACGCCTCGCGCGATGATCTGGGATTCGATCATCCTCTTGCGTGCAATTTCAAAATTCATGACATGCCCCTGTTGGTGGAAACGCGACTATAGCAGAGCTCCCGACGGCTGTCCAGCCTCCGGACGGCATGCCGAGAGGTCCCATGACTGTAACACCGAGAGCGATGCGTAGTTGGTCAAATCCAAGTGAAGCGGGGTGACCGATATCCTGCCGCGCTTGACGGCATGAAAGTCGGTTCCCTCGATGTCGCGAAAGACCGGTTCGTTGCCGCCGATCCAGTAGTAGTTCCTGCCTCGCGGATCAACCTTGGCCACGATATCGCCACCGTAATCGCGCTTTCCCTGCGAGGTGATAACCGGTCCACCGAGCTCTTCGGCGGGGAGGTCGGGGACATTGACATTCAGGAACGTGTCCCGGGGGAGGCCCCGTTCGAGTACTTCCCTTGCCAACCGCGCCGCAAAGGCGGCAGCCGGACGGTAGTTGCTCCCATGTCCGTTGGCTGCAAGAGAAACGGCAATGGCGGGAATTCCCATGAGGGTTGCTTCAAGAGCAGCAGAGACGGTCCCGGAGTACGTGATGTCGTCGCCCAGGTTCCCGCCGCGATTGACGCCGGACACCACGATATCGGGCGATCCGGCCAGAAGAGCATGAATCCCGAGATTTACGCAGTCGGTTGGTGTCCCGTCAACGGCAAAGATACCAGCCATGATCTCCGTCACCCTGAGGGGGTGGTGAAGTGTGAGGGCATGGCCGACCGCGCTTCGCTCACGGTCAGGCGCAACTACGGTGACTGTGCCCACAAGCCTGAGCGCCTCCGCCAGAGCCACGATGCCGGGGGCGTGAACACCATCATCATTGGTAACGAGAATTCTCATGGCCACCCCCTTGCCCTCCGTTCGCATGCCGGAGACGGGCCTCCGCTACCGGCGGATGATACGCAAAAGGGGGTTACGAAATATATCTCGTAACCCCCTGTGAAATGGTCGGGGCGACTGGATTCGAACCAGCGACCACCAGACCCCCAGTCTGGTGCGCTACCAGGCTGCGCTACGCCCCGAATACGTGCTATTGCAATTGTTTTTTCAGCAATTCCAACTCACATTTGACCGAATGGAGGATCTCTTCAAGAGCTTGATCCTGCCTGGGAGGTGGGCCTGCCTGCCCATGCCCCTTACTTGTAGCCAAACGCTTTCTTGCACCGTCTATGGTCAGCTTTTCACCATAGAGCAGCCGTTTTATTTCCAGCAGAAGCTCAATATCAGTCCGCGTGTAGAGCCTCTGGCCGGTTCTGCTCTTGGGCGGCCGCAACTCCTTGAACTCGGCCTCCCAGAAACGGAGAACCGACGGCTTGAGTGAGGTTATCCGGGATACTTCGCCGATGCGGTAGTACTGTTTGTCCGGCGTCTCCTCCGCCACCATGCCTCCGGCGAAGCGTTCTAGGTGTTGATCGAGGACTTGAGAACCTGACTCGGCTTGAAGGTAAGGATCTTACGGGCCGAAATGATGATCTCGTCACCGGTTTGCGGATTGCGGCCGCGACGATCGGCCTTGTCCTTGACCACGAAATTGCCGAAGCCGGCGATCTTGATCTTTTCCCCACGCTCAAGGGTTTCCTTGATCAGACCGAACACGCGTTCGACCAGCTCAGCGGACTCTTTCTTGGAGAAACCAATCTTCTCGTATATTTGCTCGACAATATCGGCCTTCGTCATATACTCCCTCAAATTTATTACATAATCTGACCGTTAGCCGGCCAACTGAAGCTCTGGTTTTATATCACAGCGATTCGGCAGAATCAACCAGTTTTTAACGAATCGTCACTTTGAGCTTCGTGATGAGGCTGTCAATGACCTTCTGGTGCAGCGGTGAAACCTCGTCGTCGCTCAGGGTTTTCTCTGTGGAGCGATAGCGCACCCGCACCGCGATGCTCTTTTTTCCTTCGGGAACATGGGCACCTTTGTAGAGGTCAAACACGGCTGCGCTTTCGATCTCGCGGATACGCAGCCCGCTGATGCACCGGACAATATCCGCAGCAGGCGTCTCATCGGCCACAAGCATGGCAATGTCCCTGAACGTGTCCGGGAAGCGCGACGGCGGGACAACGGCCGCGGCGCCGCGCGCTGCGGACAGGAGCCGCTCGAAATCAAGCTCGAAGTAGAATACCGGCTGGTCGATCCCGAAATTGTCCTGCACATCGGGATGGAGTTCGCCGAGGGAGCCCAGCATCGAATCGCCGCACCTGACCGTGCACGATTTGCCGGGATGGTAAAAGACATCGGCATCGCCGGACGAATAGGTCGCGCCACTGACCGAGAATGCGTCGAGAACCGTCTCTACAACGCCCTTTACATCATAGAAATCAAGGGGGTGCTTCTCCTGGTTCCACCCTTCAGGGTAGCGCCTGCCGGTCATGAGCCCGGCAAGGACCAGCGGCTCATTGGGAAGCTGCTCACCTTCAACCCGCAAATATACGCGCCGCAATTCAAAGAGGCGCAGGTCGAGACTGCGGTAGTTCAGGTTGCGGGAAGCCGCCTCCAGAAGCCCGGGGAGCAGCGTTGTCCGCATGACCGCCTGCTCGTCCACAAGGGGATTCCTGAGCGCCACCACGCTGCGCCGGCCATCCTCGGGGCCGAGCATCATGCGGTCAAGGGCGCCGGGCGCCATGAAGCTGAAGGTTATGACCTCATTGAACCCCTGCCCCACCATCAGGTCGCGGCCCCGCCTCTCCATGCGCTGGTGCTGAGAGGGTCGGTCGGAAAAGACGCGGGCCCGAGGCATGGTCGTTTCAATCCGGCCGTAGCCGTTCAAACGCGCTACCTCCTCCACCAGGTCGATCTCGCGCTCCAGGTCCACCCTGAATGTTGGGACCGTCACATCGATTATGCCGGGCTCAACCGTGACAGTGGTAAATTCCAGATGATGAAACAGCGCCTTCATTTCATCGGCGGAGAGCTCGACCCCGAGAAGGGCATTGCAGCGATCCACCCTGAACCGGATCGTCCGCTGGGAAACAGGCGCGGGATAGACATCGATAATCCCCGCGGCAACAGTCCCCCCGGCCAATTCGGCCAGGAGCGCGGCAGCCCGGTCAAGGGCCCTGGTCACAATAGCCACATCCGCCCCCCGCTCGAAGCGATGGGACGACTCGGTGTGGATCCCCAGGCGCTTGGCGGTACGGCGGATGGCGGATGGATTGAAGTAAGCGCTCTCCAGCAGGATATTCGTCGTGGTATCGCGGATTTCCGAATTCTCTCCCCCCATGATACCGGCAAGGGCAACGCTCCTCGCTCCGTCACGGATAGTGAGATCGCCGGCGGTGAGGGCACGCTGCTGTCCGTCAAGGGTGGTGAACACCTCACCGTCCATTGCCCGACGGACAACGATCGTGCCGCTCTCCAGCAGGTCGGCATCAAAGGCGTGCAAAGGATGCCCGTACTCCATCAGGACGTAGTTGGTCACGTCGACCACGTTGTTGATGGAACGCATTCCGACCGCCTCCAGGCGCCGGACGAGCCATGCCGGCGAGGGGCCGATGGAGCATCCGCTGATAGAGCGGGCCGTGTAGCGCGGGCAGAGTTCGGGGTCCTCCACGATGACCGTTGCCTTCTGCGTTACGGGTTCGCCGGACTCGACAACCGCGTGTCCCGGATAGGTAATCCGCTTCCCGAGCTTTGCCGCAATCTCCCGCGCCACCCCGACAATACTGAGACAATCGGCGCGGTTTGGGGTGAGCCCGATCTCGAAAATGATGTCCTTGAGGCCCAGGGCATCGAACAGGGGGACTCCGAGCGGCAGGTCGGGGGGAAGGATCATGATCCCTTCCGATTCAGCAGAAAGCCCCAGTTCACGCTCTGAGCAGAGCATGCCGCACGACTCCTCGCCGCGTATCTTGGATCGCTTGATCTTGAAGTCACCCGGCAGCACGGCCCCGATCTGGGCCAGGGCGACCTTGTCGCCGGCAGTGAAGTTCTGGGCCCCGCAGACGATATCCAGGATCTCCCGGCCGTTATTGACCTTGCAGAGGGAAAGCTTGTCCGCATTGGGATGCTTCCGGCGCTCCTCCACCACGGCAACCACCACCTGGTCGAGGCCGCCCCCGACCTCGCGCACCCCCTCCACTTCGAGACCGAGCATGGTAAGCAGGTCACCAAGCTCCTGAGTAGAGAGATCACATTCGACAAATTCCTTGAGCCAGTTGTACGTAACGATCATATATCTCACTCTGTCCGAGACGCAGTAGTTAAAGTTTCACCAGAGAAATACAAACAAAAACACCTGAATCATCTAAATTGTTGCAGGAACCGCACATCATTATCAAAGAACAGGCGCAGGTCTCCGATGCCATACTTGAGCATGGCGACCCGCTCGATCCCCATGCCGAACGCAAACCCGGAGATCGACTCGGGGTCATAGCCCACATGGCGGTAGACCTCTGGATCGATCATGCCGGCCCCCAGTATTTCGAGCCAGCCGCTCTGCTTGCAGACCCGGCACCCCTGCCCTTTGCACATGACGCAGGCGATGTCCACTTCGGCACTCGGCTCGGTGAAGGGGAAGAACGAGGGGCGGAGCCGGACTCCTGTCCCGGCGCCGAAGAACTGGTTCACGAAGATGGTCAGTATCCCTTTCAGGTCGCCGAAGGTAACCCCCTTGTCAACCATGAACCCTTCGATCTGATGGAACATGGGTGAGTGGGTAGCGTCGGAGTCGCACCGGTAGACCGTGCCCGGCGAGATGATCCTGACCGGGGGTGCGTGCTTGAGCATGGTCCGGACCTGAACCGGAGAGGTGTGGGTGCGCAACAGGATGTCCTCGTCCACGAAAAAGGTATCCTGCATGTCCCGGGCCGGGTGGTCCTTGGGAAAGTTGAGTGCCTCGAAGTTGTAGAAGTCCAGTTCCACCTCGGGGCCTTCGGCCACCTGAAAGCCGAGTCCGGCAAATATATCCGAAATCTCCTCGATGACGAGCGAGATGGGATGTCTGGTTCCCAGCAACGGCGTGCGGCCGGGGAGCGTCACATCAAGGCGTTCCCGCTCCAGGCGCTCCTTTTTGGCCACGGCCCTGACCCGTTGCAGGGTTTCATCCAGCGTGGTCTCGAGCCGGTCCTTGACCGTGTTGACCATTTGGCCCATGTGGGGACGCTCCTCGGGAGAGAGCGAACCGAGCCCCTTCATGGCAGCCGTCAGTTCCCCCTTTTTCCCCAGGTACCTGACGCGCAACTCCTGCAGGGCGTCCTCGGAAGTTGCACCGGCAATCTCTGCAAGGGCCGATTGCATCAGTTGATCAAGCGTTTCTTTCATGTCCGGTATCCCTTTACAAAAAAAGAAATGGAACGCAGAGCATCCCATTTCTTTTTGTATTCCTCAGGATTTCACTAAAACTGGGCTTTGGCGAGGGTCGCGATTTCCGAGAACCCCTTGGGGTCCGACACGGCCAGATCAGCCAAGACCTTGCGGTCAATCTCGACCCGGGCCTGTCTGAGGCCATGGATGAGCTTGCTGTACGAAAGTCCGTTGAGCCGGGAAGCTGCATTGATCCGCGTGATCCAGAGGGCCCGGAAGTCGCGCTTTTTGACCTTGCGGTCCCGGAACGCGTAATTGAGCGCCCGGTCGACGGCCTCCGTTGCGCTCCTGAACAATTTGCTCCGTGCGCCCCTGAACCCCTTGGCAAGCTTAAGTACTTTGTTTCTTCTGCGTCTCGCTTTGAAACCTCTTTTTACCCGTGCCATCTACTACTCCTTCTTTTTCTGTGATATTTTTCCGGATCCGCAAGGGGAGACAGTTCCTCACGGTTCACGGCGTCATGACGGAGCAGGCTCCGCTACATGTAAGGGATGAGCTTGGCGATGTTCTTGTGGTCCACTGCCGCCACAACGGCGCTGGAACGAAGCTGGCGCTTGCGCTTCCTGGTCTTGGAGGTGAGGATGTGGCTCGTAAAGGCGTGGCTCCGCTTGATCTTGCCGGTGCCAGTCTTCTTGAAGCGCTTGGCTGCGCCGCGATTGGTCTTGATCTTGGGCATTGCTCTATTCTCCTTTGCTGCGTTCTCGGTAGAATCTCTATTTTTTGACTTTGGGCGCAACGATCATGAACATGCTGCGCCCTTCCATCTTCGGCTTGAATTCGACAACTGCGATATCTTCCAATTCGGCGGCAACACGGTCGAGGGCCCGGGAACCGAATTCCAGGTGGGTTATTTCGCGCCCGCGGAACACAAGGGTTACCTTCGCCTTGTTTCCTTCCTCGATAAAGCGCCGCACATGCTTGATCTTGGTCATCAGGTCATGCTCATCGGTCTTGGGCCGGAGCTTTACTTCCTTGACCTGCACGTGGGACTGTTTTTTCCGTGCTTCCTGAAGCTTTTTGCTCTGCTGGTACTTGAACTTGCCGTAATCCATGATCCGGCAAACCGGCGGCACCGCAGTGGGTGAAACCTCCACCAGGTCGAGTTGCCGCGCTTCGGCCAGCGCAAGGGCCTCCTGAAGAGACATGATCCCCAACTGTTCGCTCTCTGCGCCGACAACGCGCACCTCGCGCGCCCGTATGGCCTGATTGATATTTACCGTAGGCTTCGCTATGGCGCCACCTCCTAATTAAAGCGTTTCACTTCGTCATTGACAAACGCAACAAACTCCTCCGGCTTCATGGCCGCGAGGTTTGACCCGTCGCGGAACCGGGGAGTTACCGTACCTGATTCGACTTCCTTGTCACCGATGACGAGCATATAGGGAATTTTCTGTAACTGGGCTTCGCGGATCTTGAACCCCAGCTTTTCGTTGCGAAAATCCTTCTGAACCCTCACCCCGTTCGTCCGAAGCGACTCGAACACCTGCGCCGCATAGGGCTGCTGGTTGTCGGTAACGGTAAGCACAATGGCCTGAACCGGCGAGAGCCACACGGGGAAATTGCCGGCGAAGTGCTCAATGAGGACACCGATAAACCGCTCGATGGACCCGAGAATGACCCGATGGACCATGACGGGGCGCTTGCGCTCGCCATCCGCATCCACATAGGTCAGATCAAACCGTTCGGGGAGCGTAAAATCGCACTGGATTGTAGCACACTGCCACTTCCTGTCAAGGGAATCGCGCAGCTTGATATCGATCTTGGGCCCGTAGAACGCGCCGTCCCCCTCGTTGATCTCATAGGGCCGGCCCGAGTCCTTGAGGGCACCCAGCAAGGCCCCGGTGGCGCGCTCCCAGTCCTCGTCCGAGCCGATGGACTTCTCGGGCCTGGTGGAGAGCTCCATCTCGTAGTCGAACCCGAATATGCCCATGACGTCGTTCACAAAGGAGATGACCCCCTTGATCTCGGCATCCAGTTGTTCGGGAGTACAGAGGATATGGGCATCGTCCTGGGTGAAGCAGCGTACCCGCAAAAGGCCGTGCAGCACGCCGGCGCGCTCGTGGCGATGCACCGTGCCGAGCTCGAAGAAACGGAGCGGCAGATCCCGGTAGCTGCGCAGCTGGGACTTGTAAATCATCATATGGGAAAGACAGTTCATGGGCTTGATGCCGAACCCCTGCCCTTCCACCTCGGTGAAATACATGTTCTCGCGGTAATTGTCGTAGTGGCCGGAACGCTGCCAGAGTTCGGTCTTCAGGATCTGTGGGCCGACCACGATGTCATAGCCGCGCTTGAAGTGCTCCCTGCGCTCGAAGTCTTCCAGCAGGGTACGGAGCATGGCGCCCTTCGGATGCCAGATGACGAAACCGGCCCCCACCTCGTCGGAGAAGGAAAAGAGATCGAGTTCCCGGCCCAGCTTGCGATGGTCGCGGCGCTTGGCCTCCTCGATCTTCTCAAGATAGGCGTCGAGTTCCTTCTTGTCGGCAAAGGCGGTCCCGTAGACCCGCTGAAGCATCTTGTTCTTCTCATCCCCGCGCCAGTAAGCGCCGGCCAGCGACGTCAGCTTGAAGGCGCGGCAAAAGGATGTCGAAGGCAGATGGGGTCCACGGCACAGATCAACGAAATCGCCCTGACGATAGAGCGAAACGTTCTCCTCGGGGAGCGCCTCAATGATCTCGACCTTGTATTCTTCACCCATGTCACGGAAAAGCTTCACCGCCTCGTCACGGGAAAGCACCTGGCGCTCGACGGAAATGTCGGCCTTGGCAAGCTCTCGCATCCGCTCCTCGATACGGGCAAGATCCTCGGGACTGAATGGGGGTTCAACGTCGAAATCGTAGTAGAAGCCCGTTTCAACGGATGGGCCGATGGTAACCTTGGCGGTCGGGAAAAGCTGTTTGACGGCCTGAGCCATGAGGTGGGAGGTGGAGTGCCTGATGATGTCCAGGCCATCCGCCGACTTATCGGTAATGATCTCGACCCTGGCGCCATCAGTCAGGGGAGCGGTAACATCGACCTGAACTCCGTCGATCTTTCCGGCTATGGCAGACTTGGCAAGCCCGGCTCCGATGGAGGCGGCAAGATCGCGCACCGTCGCGCCCTCGGCAAGAATTCTTTCCGAACCATCCGGCAGCGTTACCCTGATGTCTCCCATCACTGGCCCCTTAACAGAAAGAGGCATCGAACCTTCGATGCCCCTTCCACAGCGTTCGCCGCGAGCATTTTTTGAATGGTAGGCGCGGGCGGTCTCGAACCGCCGACCTCTACCGTGTCAAGGTAGCGCTCTCCCCCTGAGCTACGCGCCTCCAACCAAAACGAGCTTCATCATTTACCACTCAGCTCAAACGGTGTCAAGGCTTTATTTAGGATGAGATATTATTTTTTCAAGCACAGCAAGAACAGCACCTTTAACCTCATCCACAGTGATATCCGCCATGCAGCGCGCATTTTCAGGACATTTCGGCGTGTATCCGAAGGTGGTACAGGGGGAGCAGGGCAACCCCTTGTTGATCACCGAATGGTAACCGTTGCGAGGTGCCCACTTCTTCGCCCGGCCGGGACCGAAGAGGGAGACTGTGGGTATGCCGAGACCGACGGCAATGTGAAGGATGCCCGAATCGCCGCTGACGAGAAGTGCCGACCGACCGATCACCGCTGCGGTAGCGGCGAGCCCCGTCCTTCCGCACAGAGAAAGACCGCCGGCCGCCTCAACAGCACGGCCGTCGGCACGCTCCGACTCACCTCCAACCACAACGACATCGATGCCTCGCTGCACCAGCAGCGCAGCAAGACTCGCGAAGCGTTCCGCCCCCCAACGCCGCTCCGCAATACTTGCCCCGGGAAACAGTGCGACGAATCGCCGCCCTTTCAGTCCCCCGAGCAGTTGTTCGACTGATTCGGTATCCCGCGCCGGGACAGCCAGAAACGGCCCCCCACCCTCCCCTGCCCCGCTGATGCCGAGCGGTGTTAACAGACACATGAAGCTGTCGGCCTCGTAGTCATCCTGCTCGTAGGGTATGGGATGGGTGAAGAGACGACGGCGCTCATTGGTCGCAAAGCCGATTTTGATCCCCGCGCGAACAATTCGGGCCACTACCGCCGAAAGCCGGTGCCACTGCTCCGTATCGATGACAACATCGTAGCGTGAACGCAGCACGGAAAAAAACTCAGCGGGAACATCGTAGCGGCTAACCGAACGGAGGCCGGGGCAGAGAGCAAAAGCGCCGGCATTACGCCGTTCGGCCAGGATATCAATGGAGACACCGGGGTAGCTCCTTTGCAGTGCGTGCAGCGCGGGAGCAAGGAGGGCAGCGTCGCCGATGCCACCGGGGCGGATGACGAGGATGGATTTGGGGAGGTGTGGCTGCAGAGCAAACGATGGCGGGGGAATGATGGCTGCTGCAGTGCGTCCCACCACACTATCTATCAGTTTGAGCAACCGGGGATTCATTTATGACGGCAAGCCCGCGCTATGAGGGTTATATTATCGCTGAACCCGCTAAGATAACCTGCAGCGACGAGAGGAGCAAACGGCAAAAGTGCCCAAATGTTAAGTCGAGCATAAAATCTCTCTCTCAATTCTGATGAACCGGGAAGAACCCTGAAGAAACTTTCTGGATACCAAAGCGGCGAAGGGGTCTGATACACATTCTCAACCTTGAAGCCTGCCCTTTCGACAAGCCCTTGCAAAGAGCGTGGATTGAAAAACAAGCAATGCCACGGCAAAATCCACGACCAGCGCGTATCGAAAAGAAATCTTCCCAGGCAGTCGATATTAGGTACAACAACTACTAACAGCCCGTCATGCCTGGTGTGGGAATGAATATGTCTGAGCGCCTCAAGCGGATTCTCCAGATGCTCCAATACGTGTCTAATGGTAACGACATCAAAGCTCTCTTCGCTGCCTAGTTCCTCAACAAAACTATCGAGCACCCTGATCCCATGTCGTTCCCGGGCAATCCTGCGCCGGCTTGCGGAAGGCTCCAACCCCGTCACGTCGGCACCCAGGTCACGCCATATCGCAGAGATCCAGCCCGTGCCACACCCCACGTCAAGGAGAGAAAAATTATGGCGGCCAAGTAAAGCACGCGCTACGGCAATCTCCTTCTTGACTATGAGCTGCTCGTGAAGCCTCTTCAATACCGAACTGTTGAACATGTCGGCATCATCCACCGACTCCATCGGCCGTTTAGTGAGCTCCGAAAGCATAAGCGGATACATAAACATCAGATCACAAAATGGGCACTTATAGATGAAGCTTTCACCGCTTTCGTAGTCGACACGGTAGTTGAAGCTATTTACCTCATTGTGACAGGACGGGCAGGTGGCGATATCCCCTATCCCTCCACGCACCCGTCTCATCTCGATACTCATCTATCCCCTCCCTTACCGGTCACGGTCGGCTCGTCCGCACCGTTCAGGATGCGGTCCGCCACCTCTACACCCTGCATGAATGAATGGTCCATATTGCCCACCTCGTACTTCCATGCTCCGAAGCGTCCTCGCGAATACACGCCCTGCGATTCGAGGAACGGATTGATCACGGCAAGCGCTTCATCCCTGCCCACGGTAGGCACGGGATAGGAATACGGAATGTCTATCACGTATCGGCTGATGATCCGTTCCCGTTCGCTTTCGGTGAGCATGCCGGCGTTTATCAGTCCCTGGATGGTTGTTTCAACGATCTCCGTGTGGTTGACCGGTTTGTGCGGAGAGTACGTAGTCTCGCACATGAGCGAGAAAAAGCGGCTGGTATCGCCATTCGGGACGTTCCATGGCGAATAGTTGTGAAAGTTGGTTACCCGGTAGAAGGGGCAATTGTCCTCGGGAAAGTACATCCAGCACTTGCTGTCCCGCCGTTCCCCCTCAACACCGATGCCGACGATGAGACCGCTGTTGTGGACCAGGCGACTGGCGGCCTCGCGCACATGGTCCGGCACGTCCCTGCAGAGGCCGATGAAAATGTCGAGAGGGATGGTGGTAATGAGGGAGTCGTAGCGTTCGCGCCGACCGTTGGAAAAGGCGAGTTCACGGGCAGCAAGGTTAACCTCCGTCAATTCATGGGAGAACGAGATGCGATCCTGGAAACGAGTGGCGATGCTGCTGAAAATCGCCCCTGTACCACCCTTGTGAGGGAATTTGAAAGTAGTGTTCGGCCCCCAGTTCACGTCATCAGTCTTCTCAGCTATGTTCTTCTCAATGCGGGCCAGATCGATGACGCTTACCCGTTCGCCGATCCACTCGCGAGACATTTCGTGGAGGGGGACGCCCCATACCTTTTTGTTGTAGGGCTCCATGAAATGCTTGACGATGCCGGCCCCGAAGACACGGTCCATCCATTCACGGAAGTTGGCTGCAAGGCTTGGAGATCCGGCCAGCCCCTTAAGGCCAGCCAGACACTCTTCAAGGGCATCCGGCGGGAGGTGACGGATATTGTTCTGGAACGGGTACGGAACCCATGCTTCGCGGATGCGGACCCAGCACTCCCGCTGGTGCTCATACCAGGCGCCGTCAAGGGCCTCCTCTACCACACGGTCAAAATAATCGTAGTGAGAAAAGAGGACGTGACCGCCGACGTCCCAGGTGAAGCCATGGTCGTCGACGAAGGAGGCGGAGAGGCCGCCGGTCTGCTCGGTGGACTCGAAGAGATGCCAATTCTCCAACCCGAGTCCACGGAGACGATGGGCCGCACCAAGGCCGGTGGGACCGGCACCTATGATAACGAAACCTGAAATGGCACACTTCCTCATGCTAGATTTACATTTTTCATAACGTTCATTCTGCTACCCTTTGCTCGCATGTCCCCATTTCAGAATCAGCCTTTTAAAGGCAATCAGACCGTCGAGAATTCTGGCGGAAACCTTCACTGGGAGAAAATCCAGCAGAGCCAGGGCGCTGCGAGTAACCATAATATTTGCACGGCCGAGCATCTGATCAACGGTGACCAGCATAATGTCGGTGAGACGAGGACGTGGGATAGGAACTGAAGGGACGCGAAATACCACGACGCTGCAAACCCGATCTATCAACCGGGCAATGAGCTCTCGTCGCACTGTAATATCAGGGACCCGCCTCACGCCAGATTCTCCTTCATCCTCTTCCACGCCAGGATCCTTCTCACACCATTGAAGAGCCAGACGACGGGGAGCCGCGATTTACACAGAGCGGCCTCGCGCCACGGGGTTTCGATAAGAATGCGCCGAACAGCTCGCGGATTAACAATATCGCTTGCCGCCATGGACGTGACAAGTGGTTTCAGCCTGTCAGTACCGAAATCATCTGTGTTGATGAGCCCGTCAAACGCCTTGGCCAATTCCGTCGTAGGAAAGCCGATCCGCCGATCATAAACCAACGCCGCCACTGGCATGAGCAGATGTGGTTCAACAGGGTCAACCTCCTGGAGAGCAAGGTAATCACGGGCACAATCAAGAACACCACGCTGGATTTCCCTGATTCCCGCATGCATTTTCCTTTCTCTTGCATCTACCCTGAATTGAGGGACCGACCGTCCATTTTCACGGCGATAGCCGGTCGTTGTCCCATGAAGTGCTCGACTGGAAAACTCAAAGGACTCCCTGAAAAAGGTCAGTGTTTCCAGTTCCGGCACCGGCCGGCGGAAATCATGGACCAACCCCCTCTTCCGCTCAGGGGATACGCCGGTATGTGATCGCTTCAACGCAAGATATACCCCTTCAACTTCCGGCATATCCCTTCTGTCCGCAAAGCACCTTTCCAGCAGGTCCTGAATGGTTCCATACCAGCCGACGTCTACGAGCGCAACTCTTTTTGCCGAGAAAAAGCCGTGCTCCGCCAGATAGTGTTCCAGTTCTTCACGGGGCTCACTGGCTCGACCACGAACAAGATCAATAAACTCCGGTATTTCAAGTAGATGACGGATCGTCTCCCGCACTCCCTCCCCCGGTTGAAGTGGTGCGATCAGTCCGAATCTGCTGAGTATCTCGGGAATTTCGTCGTCAGGGAATCCAAAACGGTTAAGAACCTCGTTCAGTTGGGGCATGAAGTCAACGGTGGCAACGTCAGCAGACCAGTCACCGGGCTGTGACAGTGCCGCGCGAAACGCCGTGTAGCGACTGACACACAAGTAGCTGGCTGTCGCTGTCCCCCCTCCGTTGGATGATAAACGGGGAACGAACAGTTCATAAAGCTTTTTGAGTAAAAACCCCTCCCGCGCAATGAAAAAGAGCGCATCGTGCCGAGAGTTGGACAACTCAACCACCAATTGATGGGTAAAGCAGGCCAACAGTGGTCCGACTACCCTGCGACCCCAGAAATAGAGAAGCGATTGAGCGGGATCCGGAGGTCTGGCTCCCTCCTCAAGGCGAAGCAGGAAGGAGTAGCCACGCCAGAAATCGTCCCCTTCTCTCCGGCCAACCGAGGTCAATAGCTTCCGTCTTCGCTGGTTCTCTGCATCAAGGTAAAGAAACGCTCTAACCCCACCACTTCTGGGGCGGAAGTAGTCACTCAGGAAATTGTCTCCCACATGAAACAGCTGGCTAAGACCTATCTGCTCTTTACCGGCAACAACGGGAAAAAGCCTGCCACTTCCCTTACTTACGCCATGATCACATGAACAGTACACCGATGTGAAATAGCGGGAAATACCAACGGCATCCAACAACTCCCGGAGAATCGACTCAGGAAGATAGGTGTCCGACACCGCAACAAGACGAAAGCGAAGGGATAACCGTTCCAGAAGAGGGATCAGCTCCCGGACGGGGACCAGCAAACATTTTTCCACCTCCAGCTCCACCTGCAGAAACTGCTTACGGAAATCGGCTCCTTTTGCGTAGTGAGCCGCCAGACGGTCAATCACATCGGGGAGAGAAACCTCCGGATCAAGGCCCCTTCGCCTCCGTTCAGCCTCTATGGTGCGTTCAATCTGCATACGCCTGGCAACAAAACCGTCGACGGACTCTTGCAACGGGTAGCGGCGAAGAAACGTGCGACAGACCCACTCCTTGACCTTTTCAGGCGGGTCGATACGACGCTGGACCAAGGTATCGAAAACGTCGAACGAAACAACAACGGTCCCTTCAGGAGGCTCAAGACGTAAAAGCTCTGTCAGCCCTCCTTTCACGCTGCATCCTTTCGTCCAGATCTGAGGACAGCTGAGCCGGCAGAAAGTGAATCGAGGAGCGCCTCGTAGGCAGCAACCATCCGTTCAAGAGAGAAGTCCTCTGCCCGTTCCCTGCTGCGCTGCTGGAGGTCGTTCCTGACAGCTTCGTCGGTGCAGATGGTGTGCAAGGCTTCCGCCAGGGCACGGTGATCGCCGGGCGGGACAAGCATCCCATAGCGACCGCCGCCAAGGATTTCGAATGGACCAGACGGACAATCCGTTGAGACAACCGCCTTTCCAAGTGCCATTGCCTCCAGAAGAACGTTAGGGAACCCTTCGTAGCGTGAACTGAGCACAAAAACGTCCGCAGCCGCCATCAGCTTGAAGGGATTCGATGTCCAACCGGGAAACTCCACATGGTCAGCAATCCCCAGTTCCGCTGCCAACCGTCGCAACTCGTCCAGCCTGTCTCCTTCTCCCACGAGAATCAGCCGGCAGGAAACCGATTGGCGAAGCAACGCAAAGGCCTTGATAAGATCATCATGCCCCTTTTGCTCCATGAGCCTCCCTACTGTAATGAGGACCAGGCCATCACGACGAAACAACTCCTGCTCACCCGCGGAGAGAGGTTCACCAGCTCGTTCCAGCACCATCCGCCGGTCGAATCCGTTGTACACTGTCACCATTCTGGTGTCCGGAATACCAAACTGTGACGCCATATCCTGCTTGACGCCCTCGGATACGGCAAGATAGACGTCAATGCGCCGATACAACAGTCTCATCAGCATTCGGTTAAGGCGAGGAAACCGGTACCCCTCCAATTCATGACTGAGCAGAATCCGGTCTGAACAGACCACAGGCAACCGCTGCCGAAAAAAGATCAGTGTCAGAAGCGTGATGACGATTGATGTCTGCAGGAAGACGACCAGAGCGGCCGGCCGTTCACGATCAATAATGGCCTTAAGGCCGAGGGAGGCGCTGATCAGTTGCTCAATAACCTGTCGGGAGTGTCTAAATGCCTCTGAGCAACGGGACGGGGAATGCAAAAACGGGAGGGCGGCCAGAGCCGAAAACCCGACTGCCGCTGCCTTGAGATAGAAAGGAAGCGGGGAATCCTCCAACACATGGACAGGAACATCACCGGAAAGCTCATAACTTTGTTCAGGCGAAAGGAGCAGGCAGAGAAACGGAGAAAAACGGCTGCGGTCAATACTGTTGACCACATACCCGAGAATCCTCTCCGCTCCGCCCCCAGCAAAGGAGTTGACGACAAACCCGATCTTCTTGGACATCCCTGCTCCCATGATGATTCAGCGGGTCCCGGGCGGTCTGGTACGCAGGGATGCCTTGAGGGCCCGTATGCTTCCAGCCACGAACCCAAGGCGTGAACTCAGCCGTTCCGTCACGCTGCAGGCGGGATTGCGGCCGTCGACAAGTGAGGCGACCCCATCCGTGTACAAAAATTCTTGAGGCAGTTCACCGGTCAGGAGGTAGTGCCAGATTTCCGCGTGCTTTCTGGCATAATCCTGCCATGTCCACCGGGCGACCGAGTCGGTCAACAGGTGTCGCTGGGCGGCAATCCGGGTAAAAACCGAGTACAGGTCATCTTCGGTTTCAAAGGGGTGTACCAAGCCTCCCGCGGCATCCACATGAAACCCTTGTGGTGTAGCGATTGTCGGCACTCCTGCGGCAAGTGCATCGACAAATCCCATGGACCCCTCGTCGCAGCCGAGGTAGAGATAGTAATCAAGCGCCGGAATCATCCGTTGGTAGGCATCACGGTCAAAGAGCGCGGAGTACTGAACCGAAAAGCCGCGGCGGGTTAACTCTTCGACTACGTCCTCCCATCCTTCTCCCATGATCCGGAAGGCAAAATCGCCGGGATCGAGCCTTCCGGCAAGGTGTGTCAACAGAAACTCGCGCTTTCTGCCATCCGGATAAATGCGAGTTGTGATACCGATTGTAAAAGGCCGCGGCGCGATAATACCGTCATGGGCCGGGTTGACGTAACAGAGTCGCTCTTTCGATATGCCGGCGGAAACGAGTTTCCTCATGGTATCCGACGACATGCAGATACCCACGGCACCCTGCTCCGTTTGCTGTTTCAGCTTTCTGAATTTCCAGTCGGCATCGATATGGGTGACCATGACGGTATCCCGAGTGGTACGCTTCCCGTCGAAGTCGATATAAATGATATGGTGGTTGATGTCGGCAGCAGGATCGGGTGTGCAGACTATTTCTGCATCAAACGAGAGGAGCAGAAGCTCCTCCCGCAGTTTCAGGGCGAACTTGCCGAGAATCCACCCATTCACATCCTCATAACAGACAATGCGAACTTTCATTGTTCCATCACCCGGGCACCAGTACAGACACTCCAGGTGCCCAGTCCAGGGACCTTACC
Source organism: Geobacter sp. PheSNFMC (assembly GCF_059620965.1). Taxonomy (NCBI): domain Bacteria; kingdom Pseudomonadati; phylum Thermodesulfobacteriota; class Desulfuromonadia; order Geobacterales; family Geobacteraceae; genus Geobacter; species Geobacter sp. PheSNFMC. The sequence goes on along the minus strand of NZ_JCAMRN010000043.1, from coordinate 8,242 downwards.
TGACATCCATTCGCAGGAAAAGACGGGGACCATCCCGTGGCGTTCGCACAGCGCGTTGATTTCGGGGAGGAACAGATACCGCATCCGATGACTCTCGTTGAAGCGGCTGTAGGTACCATCACTCTTGTTCAGAATGCCAATCTCATAATTGACGGTCACGCAGTTTTCTTCCGGGTGGATCAGTGGTTCGGCAATGCGTGTCACTTCGATTTCCGTGTCGGCCAAGCGCTTGACGCGCACTTCGGGCATCTCGGCAAGTACGGCCGGACCGTACCAGAAATCGAACAGGAAGAGACCACCCGGCTCCAGGTGAGCGGCAGCAGTGGCAAAAGCGGCGTCAAGATCAGCATTGCTGGTCTGGTAGCTCATAACGTGAAAGAGTGAGATTACCACGTCAAAACTCACACCAAGACGTACGTCGCGCACGTCTCCGGAAGAGAACTCAAGTGCGCCTGCCAACTCGGCCGACAGGAAAGATTTGCGGCCATGGGCCTCCTTGAGCATCCCCTCGCTGCGGTCGACGCCGTGGAGCGCGAACCCTCGCTGAACCAGCAACTCCGCATGACGACCGGTGCCGCAGCCAAGCTCGAGCACCCTGGCGGCGGAGGGATGGTGGGCCCGGATCATTCGGGCAACAAAGTCTGCCTCACCGGTGTAGTCCTTGTCCCGGTAGAGGAGATCATAATACCTGGAATAATCATTGAATACCGTCATGGGAGAATTTCCACAAGCGCAGCCGCAACCTCGTCCATCTGGGCGTCGGTCAGGGCGAGCCCACTCGGCACGTAAAAGCCGCGCCGGGCCAGACGTTCGGCAACCGGATAGGATTCTCCGGCAAAAAGCCCCATTCGCCGAAAAACCGGCTGCTCGTGCATGGGCCAGAAAAAGGGACGGGTGCCTATTTTTCGCTCTCCAAGTCGCTGCATGGCCTCATCGGCATCGAAAGCAACATCATCACCAAGGACGAGACCATATACCCAGTAGATATTGTCAGCATATTCGGTCGACTGCATCGGGAGCTGCACCCCCTTGGTCCCTGCGAACAGTTCGGTGTACCGCTGCCCCATCCGACGCTTTACCTCGACAAATTGATCAAGACGCTCCAACTGGGCAAGGCCGAGTGCAGCCTGGAGGTTAGTCATTCGGAAATTGAATCCCAGTTCCTCATGGACGAAACGCTTCTTGTTCTGGAAACAGAGATTTCTCAGGGAGCGGCACCGTTCGGCCAGCATATCATCATCAGTAACGATCATCCCCCCCTCGCCGGTCGTCACATGCTTGTTGGGATAGAAACTGAATGTTGAGAGATCGCCGAAAGAGCCGCAAGGTCGATCGTGGTACGTTAGGCCGTGGGCCTCTGCCGCATCCTCAATCACCTTGAGACCGTGCTTTTCCGCCAGTTTTAGAACAGGGTCCATGTCAACGGGCAACCCGTAGATATGAACCACCATGATCGCCCTTGTGCGTGGAGTGATTCGCTCCTCGATCCTGCACACGTCCATGTTCCACGTTGCTGGATCACTGTCCACAAGCACCGGCACCGCCCCGGCACGCACAACCGCTCCGGCACAGGAGATAATGGTGAACGCAGGCATGATCACTTCGTCGCCAGGTCCGATCCTCAGGGCTGCCACCGCAGCCTCAAGCGCAGCCGTGCCGTTACAGACGGCAATGCCATGCCTGCGCCCAACCCGGGCGGCGAACCGCGCCTCGAACTCCCTGACAAATGGGCCTTCGGAGGAAATCCAACCTGTATCGATGCACTCGTCCAGGTACTTCTTTTCGTTGCCATCCAGCAGAGGTTCATTGACGGGGATCATGGAGTCCTGCCTTTAAAGCGGGTTTTGTCCTGATCACCGGCATAGGGCCCCTGCTTGACTTCGATCATCTCGATCTCCTCGAGAACCTCAAAACCATGGCCGCCGGATGCCAGCAGGATAACGTCGCCCCCTTCAAGCACCCTGCTTTCTAGGAAGTTACGGTCGTCATCGTAGAAATCAACGAGAAGCCTGCCACGTCGAAGAATAAGCACCTCTTGAGTAAACGAAACCTCGCGCGGCACTGGGTTGTGCACGTGTGGTTCGATGACCTTGCCGGCCGGATGACACATATAGGCAAGTTGTTGAGAAAACTCCCCTGGTGTAAAAAACTGTATCCCCGGCGCCTGGAAATCATGGCGGATAATGATGGCTATAAGCTGGTCTCCGTATACGACAGACTCGACCATGTCAGTACCCTCTCTTTCACTGCTACGGCACAGACGAACCTCCACCTGACAAAGAGTCAAGACTTCTCGATCCAGTCATCCCGTTCGACCAGCGCTTTGAAATCTCCGTCCAAGAGCAATTTTATGTCGTAGCTATTTCTGCGTGCGAAATAAAGACAGCGTGCGGGGATAAAATGCCATGATTCCTTTTTTGCAGCAATCTTCAGGATAGTTTCCAACGCAACACGGGCTATGCCGAGCGTATTCCTTCGGAGCATCCGAGGGAGAATCCCCCAGCGTTGCCGGTGAAACCGATAGTCGGTGCAAGAGTCGCAATTGGCTTGGTTGGACATCCTTTTCATCAAATAGCCGAGGGTCATACGCTCAGGAGGAATGACATGATAAATCAACGACCGTGAAGTATAGGCAAAAAGCCACCCCTGCGCCCTCAGCTTGAGATTCAGCCCGGTCTCCCCATCGCCTATCCATACGCCGGCGGTGTTTTCCGGGTTGAAACCGCCTGAAGTAAAGAATGCCTCGCGCAGTATTGCCTGGTGACAGCTGTAGGCGATACATGCACGTGTGACCTCTAGTTCTTCCTCTCTGTCGTACGCTGTGAGACTCAACAGTGAATTCACGAGACAGCGCCCTACCCATGCGGGTGGTTCAACCGCAAACTTCGGCATGACCTTCCCCGTGGCGCAACCGATCCTGTCGTCGAGCCTGAAGACTGCTGTAATCTCCGCAAGAAGCAACGAGTCAGCGATCATATCATCGTCGGTGAAATAAAGGATGTCGCCGACCGCGATGGATGCCGCGCCGTTTCGCGCGTAGTGGACCCCCTGCCTCGGCTCGAAGTGATAGCGGACCGACACCGCCCCTCCCTGGAACCGCTCAACCACCCTTTTTGTATTGTCTGTAGAGTTGTTGTCAGCAACGAGTATCTCAAACCGATCATGTGGGTACTTCTGGGTGAGAAAACTCCTGATCGTGCCTTCAAGGAGCGCCCCCCTGTTAAACGTCGGTATGATGACGGAGACAAACGGAAGAGTCATAAATACCCCCGTAACCGGGATATGACCCTCATACACAGATTGTCCGCCACGATGACTAGGCGATCAAATGGCGGCAGATTCCTCAGATATCGCGCCCTAAGTGCCGCAAGTCGCACGGCGTTACCGCCACTCATGTCATCCTCGAAGGTTTTTGTTCCCGGCAGGTACCGATAATTGCCCCAGTGCTCATCAAGGTACACAAATCTGACATGCATCAGAGCCCGCAGGATGAAGTCGACATCCAGTGAATAGTGATCGTCGGGATCGTAAGGGCCGATCAAGTTATGGAGCGATCTATGATAAAAATACCCTGATGAATTCATGGGGAAAGCTTCCCGATAACGACCAGCAAGGATTTTTTTCCAGCACAGTTTGCGGGGTGCGCTGACAAACCAGAGCGAACCGTCTTCCCGCCACACATGACAGTTCCCCACCGCAAGGGTTGGCTCATCCAGCGTCCTGAACAGTGTGACAATGCGATTAAGTGTGCCTGCCTCATAGTAATCGTCAACGTTCAAAAAACCGAGTACAGCTCCCTGAGCAATCGCTATCCCCTTGTTCATGGCGTCCGACTGACCACGATCCTTTTCAGAAAACCAACGGATGTGCGAATAGTTGTTGGCATAATTCCTGATGATTTCCACAGTGCCATCCGTTGACCCTCCGTCTACGATGACATGCTCGACTTCAGGGCAATTCTGCTCAATCACACTTCTGATACAGAATTCTATAAAGCGTTTACCGTTATAAACTGGAGTTATTATAGACAGTTTGTGCATATATTTAATAATGAGTTAATAATGGTTTATATAAAATATAGCCTGTAGATTATGTTAGCTTCACAAGTTAATATTACTTTGCATTATCAATCATAATTTTTATGCATAATCAAATCAGATAGAATTGAATTAATCTCCCCAGCATAATTTTCGATAGTGTAATTAGCCTTCGCTATCTTCCAACCAGATTCACCCATATCCCTTGCCCATGCCGGTCTTTCAATTAAACTTCGCATGCAAGAAGAAAGATCTCTTTCTCCTCCTTTGTATAAAAGACCGTTGACCCCATCAACAACTAATTCGGCTGTACCTCCTGAGTTATAGCCAATGACGGGCTTAGCTGCAGACATTGCTTCGATGGTGACCCGGCCCAGTGCTTCATTCTTAGAGCACATCAGCACTGCATCGGACTGCACGTAAACCTCGTAGGGATTTTCAGCATATCCCCAGAATGTCACCCGCTCCAGCACCCCGCAGTCAGCAGCAATTTTCTTGAGCGGTTTAATATCTTCTCCCCCGCCGGCAATGATGAGACGCGCTCCAGGAAACGATTCCTTGAGAAGACCCAAGGCCCTGATCGCGGTTTCCTGCCCCTTGCTGGGATGGATAAGACCGACCAGTGCGAAGACGAAAGAAGTATTGTCATCGGTCCGGGTGGCAGCCACCTGATGAAGCTTGTCCATTTCCGCCTCGGTCGCCACACCGTTGTACACCACGTGACACGTTCTCTCAACAATCCCCTCAGCAAAATGTGAGCGGATCGCCTTGGAAATGCAAATCTGGGCGGCTGCTTTACGTAAGAAAAAGTTGGTCGAAGCTTTGCTCCAGTCAGGGGTGAGATGGTAATCAAGGTCTCCGAACTCCCTCAAATGCCAGACGTGCGGTTTTCCCATCCACCACGCCGCGAGCGCTCCGACCGGAATCACTGAGGAGTTCGTATAGATCACGTCAATGTTCCAGTCCTTCAACTGTTTAATGATCCGTGGTAGAGCGAGAAGATTCCCTCTCAACCGCTGGAAGACGGCTCTTTTCCACTGGAAATATCGCATAGCTCTTCCGCAAACACCTTCGGCCGGGGGGAAGGTACTCGACCACCATTGATGCGGAACCACCAGTGACGGAATTCGTCGATCATGCAAAGCCAACATGATATCGCCTTCATACGGAAGAACGACGAAAGGCTGCACCCCAAGTTGCATGAGTCCGTCGACGAGATTCAGCAGGGAGCGGTTTGCGCCATACAAAGCAGCATAGTGGGTGATAAATGCGATTCTCATACCAGTGAGTGAAGGATCCCCTTAGTGCTTCAGACAGCTACAGGGTACTACCACCCCTAAATCTGATTCAGTTCCTTAATAAATGCCCACGTCTTCATTATGCCACTATCTAATGATGTAGACGGCTTCCAGCGCAACTCCTGCCTTGCTCGGGATATATCAAGAATAATCCTCGACACATCGAATGAGCGCTTTGGTTTGTATTCGGCTTTCACGTCCCGTCCAGTCAATCGGCTGATTGCCGCGACAATCTCATTGAGTGAATAGCCGGTGCCGCTTCCTAAGTTAAAAATGCGTGATGGTGAGTTAACGATAACGGCACGGTAAATACCCTCGACTAAGTCGTCTATGTAGATGTAGTCGCGCACCACATCTCCATCCCCCCAGATCTCGATCGGTTCCCCTCTGGCAACTTTGCTGAGAAAAACTGTCACCGCACCCTGGATATTATTCGGATTCTGGCGCTCGCCATATGCGTTCGAAGGACGCAATACTACATAGTCAAGGCCATAAAGGAGGTTGAAGAGCGCCAAGTATTTCTCAATGGTAAGCTTGGTAATGCCGTAGGAACATTTAGGATCAGTGGGGCTGTTTTCACCAATCGGCAGAGTCTCGGGTTTGCCATAAACGGTACCGCCTGAAGAGATGAAGATCACCCTTTTGATTTTACGGGCGACACACTGCTCCAAGAGAAAGATGCTTTCCACCACGTTCGACTGCACGTCGAAAACCGGATCGTCGTTCGAAGTTTTGGGGAGCGTCGTGCTGATGAGATGAACGACATTATCAATGCCTGCGAGCGCATCGGCCAATAAACCGCGATTACTGAAATCGCCGAACCTATAGTCAACTTCGGGCAGGGGCTTCCGATAGCTCTCCTCGTACTTATCGAACACCCGCACCTTGTGACCTGCCTCGAGAAGTTTGTCAACAAGGTGTGAGCCGATGAAACCATTCCCACCGATCAGCAACACGTTCATAATAGTCGTGCCTTTTTTGTCGATGATGCACAATCCCAGTTATCAATGACATCCTTCATGTAGCCAGCCAAAATCTGGATGGTCTTCTCATGATCAAATCTTTCTTCGACTTTCTTTCTTGCATTTTGCGATATCGAGCCGACATCAGCTTCATAGAGCGAAATCATGCAATCAAAAAGACCATCGACATCCTTCTCGTCCGCCAAGAAACCATTTTCTCTGTCATCGATCAATTCAGGAATGCCACTGTGTCTAGTCGATATTACGGGCATTCCGCAAGCCATCGCCTCACAGATTATCGTCGGAAGACCTTCCATATCGCCATCATCTGCAGTGACACTGGGATGTATGAACACATCCGCATTTTTTAGCAACTCGATGTATTGTTGATACCCTACGGATCCTATAAAATTAATCTTTTCACTTAACTCAAGTGAACTAACTAATTTAATTAAATTTTCTCTTAACGGTCCGTCTCCTGCAATTATTAATCTCGCCCTAGAATCTACCTCACCAACATATCGTTTAAAAGCTTTCAAAGTATATTCAATGCCTTTCTTTGGAGTTAATCTGCTAATTTGCAGAAAAACAACCCCATCTGATATCGAAAAGCGTTTTTTGAAAGGAAATCTTTCCAACGGAATTCCACAATAAGCTACGAAACAGGGCATATCTGGTGGCAAATGTGGGGTCAGCCTCTTCTTCATGTCTTCGGAATTAACAAACACCGCAGCAAACTTGGAATTCTTCAGCCTCGTGCGATACTCAACATCTGTCAAGGCAGCAGATGCATCTACACCTAGGAAATAAGTAGTCATTGGAATGGCACATCTTGAAACGATGTCTTCTAGATCTATTGCGATACTCCCGAAATTAACATGTAATAGCTCAGTTTCTTTTAATTGATTACGCAAAAATCTTTCTTCGCTCTTTATTAATTTCCGCCAGCAGTTTTGAGTAGGAACGACTAATGGCACTATGTCTGGGTATTCACGTATATTTTCTACCTCTCTTGTAATAACTCTTACATCATAGTAACTAGACAACCCTTGAATCTGTCTATAGATAAAAGTTTCAGAAATAGGAAGATACTTATGGTGAAATATGGTAACTTTATTTCGCATAACAATCATTTTAGATAGGCTTTTTCGCGGAGCCTGAAAAACCTATGAACATTGCCCCAGCATAATCCACAGGGATCGTGTCTCTCTTTATGAGAACTCTCATTATTGGCAATGATATTGTCTGGAATATTTTCCTTTTCAGAAATGATAATGGCCTTCGGTTAACCCACAATCCGATCATTTGAGCTAGACTTGCGTCCCAACCGCCCAAGGCTTTAATGTCTATCTGTTCAAAACCACAATTTGACAAATGTCGTTCTAGAGAAAAGGGAGTATAGCGATACTGATCATAAGGCACATCATGCAGCGGCCATAAGAAAGGTACCGTGAAAAACAATATCCCATCGGGTTTTATGACACGGTAAATTTCTTTCAACATATGTTCTGGTTCCGGACAATGCTCAAGCACTTCGGTTGCGATGGCACAATCCACCGAATTATCGGCCAAAGGAATCGTTTTACCGTCCCATCTCATGTCCGGTTCACTCTTTGTATAAACAGGATTATTTTCCAGATCCAGGCCAATATACCGATTTACCTTGCTGGGTGATGAGGTCAAAAGTTCTTTATACGGCATTTCGCCACACCCAACATCTAGAACAATGCCCCTGAACAAATCAATATTGTCTGTAATAGCCCCCAATATTGCCCTTTTTACAATATAAACATCTAGCAGGTCTTTGAAAAACTCACTGTATTTACGTACAATTTGATTCGGTTTTGTGTTATGATGCCGCGCATATCTCACTGATATTACAGGAGAAACAGTATGCGCGGTTTTGAGCAGCAATCTGATGCTCTGTTCGTCTACATCTCGCCGG
>NZ_JCAMRN010000042.1:0-57267 GCF_059620965.1 Geobacter sp. PheSNFMC | reverse complement strand
GGAGGAATCCTGCATGGCAAAGGCAAAATTCGAGAGGACGAAACCGCACGTCAACATAGGAACGATCGGCCACGTAGACCATGGCAAGACCACGCTGACTGCGGCCATAACCAAGGTATTGGCGGAGCGCGGCCAAGCAGAGTTCCGTGGTTTTGATCAGATTGACAACGCGCCGGAAGAGCGCGAGCGCGGCATCACCATTGCCACGTCCCATGTGGAGTACGAGACCGAGAATCGTCACTACGCCCACGTGGACTGCCCTGGTCACGCCGACTACGTAAAGAACATGATCACGGGTGCAGCGCAGATGGACGGCGCGATTCTCGTCGTATCCGCCGCAGACGGCCCCATGCCGCAGACCCGGGAGCACATCCTGCTTGCCCGTCAGGTTGGCGTGCCGTACATCGTCGTATTCCTGAACAAGGCAGACATGGTAGACGATGAAGAACTGCTTGAGCTGGTAGAGCTCGAGATTCGCGAACTGCTCTCCTCCTACGACTTCCCGGGCGACGATATTCCGATCATCAAGGGGAGCGCCCTCAAGGGTCTCAACGGTGACAAGGACGAGCTTGGCGAGCAAGCGATCCTGAAGCTGATGGAAGCCGTCGACAGCTACATTCCCGATCCGGAGCGCGCCGTAGACAAGCCGTTCCTGATGCCGGTAGAAGACGTCTTCTCGATCTCCGGCCGCGGCACCGTTGCCACCGGCCGTGTGGAGCGGGGGATCGTCAAGGTTGGCGAAGAAGTGGAAGTTGTCGGGATCAAGGCCACGACCAAGACCACGGTAACCGGCGTCGAGATGTTCCGCAAGCTTCTGGACGAAGGCCGCGCCGGCGACAACATCGGAGCGCTTCTTCGCGGCGTAAAGCGTGAAGACATCGAGCGCGGCCAGGTTCTTGCGAAGCCCGGGAGCATCACCCCGCACACCAAGTTCAAGGCCGAGGCGTACATCCTGACAAAGGAAGAAGGTGGTCGTCACACGCCGTTCTTCAACGGGTACCGTCCGCAGTTCTACTTCCGCACGACGGACGTGACAGGGATAGTGGACCTTCCTGCCGGTACCGAGATGGTAATGCCTGGAGACAACGTGGCGGTGACGATCAACCTGATCACGCCGATCGCGATGGACGAAGGCCTTCGGTTCGCGATACGCGAAGGCGGCCGTACCGTGGGCGCCGGCGTCGTCAGCTCCATTATCGAATAACGTTGTTGCGAGGAAGAGATGCCAAGTCAAAAGATTAGAATTCGCCTTAAGGCATTTGATCATAAACTCCTCGACCAATCGGTCGGAGAGATCGTTGACACGGCGAAGCGTACCGGCGCCCGCGTAGCAGGCCCGATTCCGCTTCCCACCGTGATCAACAAGTACTGCGTACTTCGTGGGCCGCATGTGGACAAGAAATCCCGTGAGCAGTTCGAGATCCGGACCCACAAGCGTCTCATCGATATTCTCGATCCGACTCAGCAGACGGTTGATGCGCTGATGAAGCTCGACCTTTCGGCCGGCGTTGATGTTGAAATCAAGCTCTAGTGAGCATTTTAGAATAGGACTGAAATCATGATGAAGGGACTTATAGCGAAAAAGCTGGGGATGACCCAGATCTTTGCCGAAGACGGCAAGCGCATTCCGGTTACTGTCGTTCAGGCCGGGCCGTGTGTCGTGCTCCAGAAGAAGACCAGCGCCACTGACGGCTATGATGCTATTCAGGTTGGTTTTCTGTCCCAGGAGGCAAGAAAAGTCACCAAGCCTCTGCTCGGTCACATCAAGGCAGCCGGGCAGGGAGCATTCGCCCACATCCGTGAGTTCAGGCTCGATGATGTCGACCGCTATAATGTTGGCGACGTCATAGCCGCCGATGTGTTCGAGGTGGGTGAGTATATCGATGTTACCGGTACCAGTATCGGCAAAGGGTTTCAGGGTGTCGTCAAGCGTTGGGGGTTCCGTGGCGGGCGTTCCTCGCACGGTTCCTGCTTCCATCGCGCACCAGGCTCGATCGGCAGCTCTGCCTACCCCTCACGGGTCTTCAAGAACAAGAAGATGCCTGGTCAGCTCGGCAACGAGAGGGTGACCGTGCAAAGACTGCAGGTGGTGCGCGTTGATGCCGCCGACAATATACTGCTCATCAAAGGGGCGATTCCCGGGGCGAAGAATGGAATCGTCCTTGTGAAGGATACCGTCAAGCCTCGATAGACCGGCAGATTCTGGAGAATGAGTATGGCAACCATTGATGTGTTTGATATCAGCAAGAACAAAGTGGGTGAAATGGATCTCAATGACACCGTCTTCAACGGCGAGGTCAAAGAATATCTCATCCATGAGGCTATAAAGGTTCAACTTGCAAATCGCCGTGCGGGAACCGTATCGGTAAAGAACCGTTCCAATGTGTCCGGTGGCGGCAGGAAGCCCTATCGCCAGAAAGGTACCGGCCAAGCCCGTCAGGGTTGCATTCGCGCACCGCACTTTGTCGGTGGCGGCGCAGCTTTCGGGCCCCGGCCGAAAGTGTACAGCCTCTCGATGAATAAGAAGGCACGTAAGGCGGCCGTACGGTCTGCTCTTTCGATGCTGTACAAGGAAAACAAGCTGTCCGTTCTCGACTCCTTTACTCTCCCGTCCATCTCGACCAAGGGGTTCGTGACGGTGCTGAAGGCATTCGATCTGGCCAAGACCCTCGTAGTTGTGGACGAGCCCAATTCCAACCTTGAACTGTCGGCCCGCAACGTGAAAGATGTCAAAGTACTCAAGGCAGAGCATCTGAATGTGTTCGACATCGTCAAATATAACAACATCATCGTTACCCAGTCGGCTGTTCGTACGATCGAAGGAGTGTTGCAGTCATGAACCTGTACGACGTGATAAAGAAGCCACTCATCACTGAGAAAACAACCATCGAGAAGGATTCGAAGAACGTCGTATCCTTCGAGGTCGATCGCGACGCGAACAAGATTGAGATCAAGGAAGCCGTTGAAAAGCTTTTCAAGGTCGAAGTCGCCGAAGTAAAGACGGTCAATGTCGCTGGGAAAGTAAAGCGTTTCGGCCGCCACTATGGCAAGCGTTCCAACTGGAAGAAGGCGTACGTGACCCTGAAAGAGGGTAGCAGCGTCGATTTCTTCGAAATATAAACCTGAGCAGTGGAGTGACATACCATGGCGATCAAGACATATAAACCTACTTCGGCGGGCCGCAGACACCAGACGTGCTCTGCCTTTGATGAGATTACGAAATCAACCCCCGAGAAGTCTCTCATTGTCACCATAAAGAAGACCGGCGGCCGTAACAGCTTCGGCAGGATCACTGCCCGTCATATCGGTGGTGGACATAAGCAAAAGTACCGCATAATCGATTTCCGCAGGAATAAAGTGGAGATCCCGGCAAAAGTTGCGAGCATCGAATACGACCCCAACAGAAGCGCACGGATTGCTTTGCTCCACTATGCGGACGGTGAAAAGCGCTACATCCTTGCTCCGCTTGATCTCAAGGTGGGTGACAGTATCATTGCCAGTTCCAATGCCGATATCAAGCCGGGCAATGCACTTCCTCTTCGCGCCATTCCGCTGGGCACGATCATCCATAACATCGAGCTGAAAATCGGGAAGGGCGGGCAGCTTGCCCGCAGTGCCGGTACCTTTGCCCAGCTCATGGCCAAAGAAGGCAAGTATGCCCAAGTGAAGCTCCCGTCCGGCGAAGTGCGGATGGTGCTGCTTGACTGCATGGCTACTATCGGACAGGTCGGCAATATCGATCACGAGAATGTGTCCATCGGGAAAGCGGGGCGCTCCCGCTGGCTTGGACGCAGGCCCACAGTTCGTGGCGTTGCCATGAACCCGGTTGATCACCCCCATGGTGGTGGTGAGGGTCGTACCTCTGGTGGTCGTCATCCCGTTACTCCGTGGGGTATCCCGACTAAGGGTTACAAGACTCGCAAAAACAAGACATCATCACGTTTCATCGTTAAGAAGCGTACGAAATAACAACAATAGTCCAAAGGATTGACACCATGGCTCGTTCGATAAAAAAAGGTCCCTTTGTAGATGATCATGTCGCCAAGAAGGTTGCCGCAGAAAGTGCCGGCTCCAAAAAGGTTATCAAAACATGGTCCAGGCGCTCTACCATTACTCCTGATTTCATCGGATTGACCTTTGCCGTGCACAACGGGAAGAAATTCATCCCCGTTTTCGTCACTGAAAACATGGTGGGACACAAGCTTGGCGAATTCGCCCCGACGCGGACCTTTCACGGTCATGCGGCCGATAAGAAGAGCAAGCTCAAGAAGAAGTAATTCTTAAAAGGAGCATTCACAGATGGAAGCCAGCGCAAAATTGACATTTGCCCGCCTTTCACCGCGCAAGACCCGTCTTGTCGTAGATATGGTCAGGGGCAAGGGAATACAGGACGCACTCACTATTCTGCGTTTTTCGCCGCAGGCGTCTGCGAAACTCGTATCCAAGCTTCTTCGGTCAGCTGTTGCCAATGCCGAGCAGAAAGGCGCTTCAGATGTTGACCGCCTCTACGTGAAGAGCATTTCTGTGGATGGCGGGCCGGTGCTCAAGCGTTTCGTACCGCGGGCAATGGGCAGGGCAAGCAAAATCAGAAAACCGACCAGCCACATCACGGTGGTTCTGGCAGACAAGTAATAACGACTGGAGGTGGTGTCTTGGGTCAGAAAGTAAATCCTGTTGGATTCAGGCTTGGTGTTATACGGACGTGGGATTCCCGGTGGTACGCGGAGGCCGATTACGCGAAGCTTCTGCACGAAGATCTCAAGCTTCGTAATTTCCTTAAAAAACGTCTCTACAATTCAGGTGTCTCCAAGATAGAGATCGAGCGGGCCGCGAACAAGGCCAAGATCAACATCTATACCGCCCGGCCCGGCCTTATCATAGGCAAGAAGGGTGCCGAGGTGGAAACCCTGAAGAAAGAGCTCGCCAAGCTCACTGACAAAGAGATCTACCTCAACATTCAGGAAGTAAGGAAGCCTGAGCTTGATGCGCAGCTCGTGGCGGAGAACGTTGCCCTGCAACTTGAGCGTCGAGTGGCATTCCGTCGTGCGATGAAGAAGAGTGTTACTTCGTCCCTCAAGTTCGGCGCCAAGGGCATCAGGATAACCTGCTCGGGACGTCTTGGCGGGGCTGAAATGTCGCGGACCGAGTGGTATCGGGAAGGCAGGGTTCCGCTTCATACGCTGAGAGCGGATATCGACTACGGTTTTGCGGAAGCGAAGACCACCTACGGTATTATCGGTGTCAAGGTCCTCATCTTTAAGGGCGAAGTTCTCCCCGGTCAAAAATAGAAACAGGAGCTTTTAGCAATGTTGATGCCCAAAAGAGTTAAGCATAGAAAGCAGATGAAAGGGCGCATGAAGGGAGATGCGCAACGCGGCGCTACCCTCGCGTTCGGGGAATTCGGTCTCCAGGCTACGGAATGTGGCTGGGTTGATTCACGCCAGATCGAGGCCGCCCGTATCGCCATGACCCGTTATATTAAGCGGGGAGGCAAAATCTGGATTCGGCTCTTCCCGGACAAGCCCCTCACGTCTAAGCCTGCTGAAACTCGTATGGGCAAGGGCAAGGGTTCCCCTGACTCCTGGGTATGCGTTGTGAAGCCCGGCAAAGTCCTGTATGAGATGGAAGGGGTTACCGAAGAGATCGCACGCGAGGCATTCCGCCTTGCTGCCCATAAGCTTCCTGTTGGAACGAAATTCATCTCCAGGAAGGATGGCCATGAAAGCTAGTGAATTGAAAAATAAATCATTGGAAGAGTTGACGACTAAAGCTGCAGAACTCTCGCAAGAGTTGTTCAACCTTCGTTTTCAGCTTCATACCGGGCGGTTGGAGAATACGGCGAAGATATCCTCCGTCAAGAAAGATATCGCCCGGATCAAGACCATCCTTAGTGAGAAAAGAGGCTAAAGAGAGGAAGCTATGAGTCAGCGCGGGAACAGAAAGACCCAGGTTGGGGTTGTTGTCAGTGACAAGATGGACAAGACGGTTGTTGTAAGGGTCTCGCATCTTGTGAAACATCCCGTTTACAATAAGTACATTAAGCGTAGCGTTAAATATAAGGCTCACGATACCGATAACAGTTGCAAAACAGGAGACAGGGTGCTGATCGTGGAAACGCGCCCCCTGAGCAAAGACAAGCGCTGGAAAGTTCGTCAGATTATCGACAGGGTCGAATAGCAGGAGTGTTCACATGATTCAGATGCAAACTGTACTCGATGTGGCGGACAACTCGGGGGCCAAAAAACTTTTCTGCATAAAGGTGCTCGGTGGATCGAAGCGCAAGTATGCCGGAGTTGGGGACGTCGTTGTTTGTTCGGTCAGGGAAGCTGTTCCTAACGCAAAAGTCAAAAAGGGCGATGTGGTCAAGGTCGTAATTGTACGCACCGCAAAGGAAATCGGGCGCCCGGATGGTTCCTACATCCGTTTTGACGACAACTCGGGCGTTGTGATCAACAACCAGCGTGAGCCCGTTGGCACCCGTATTTTCGGGCCGGTCGCCAGGGAACTCAGGGCCCAGAAGTTCATGAAGATCATTTCTCTGGCCCCTGAGGTTCTGTAAATCATCCCCGTGGAGAAAGTTCAATGCTCGATAAAAAGTTTCACATCAAAAAGGGCGATACCGTCTCTGTCGTAACAGGCAAGGACAAGAGTAAGACCGGCACGGTGCTCCGCATCCTTCCGAAAAGAGATGGCGTGCTTGTGGAAGGACTCAATATCGTCAAGCGCCACACGCGTGCACGTGGTAACGAGCCTGGCGGCATAGTCGAAAAAGAGGCCCCCCTCCATGTGTCCAACGTAATGCTCTACTGTGGCAAGTGCGAAAAGCCGGTGAGGGCAAAGAAGACCATCCTCGAAGACGGCAAGAAGGTTCGCGTCTGCGTCAAGTGCGGCGAAGCCTTTGATAAATAGGACTGGAGGGGAAGATGGCAAGGCTTAAAGAGCTTTATCATAAAGAGATCGTCGAGCAGTTGACCAAGGACTTCGGTTATACGAATGTCATGCAGGTGCCCAAGATCGAGAAGATTGTGGTCAACATGGGGCTTGGTGAGGCGATCCAGAACGTCAAGATTCTCGACTCGGCTGTCGAGGAACTTGCCGCCATAACCGGACAGAAGTCCGTCATTACCAAGGCAAAGAAGTCGATCGCCGGGTTCAAGCTCCGCCAGGGGATGCCGATCGGTTGCATGGTTACCCTGCGCCGCGGGAAAATGTATGAATTCCTCGATCGACTCATCAACGTAGCGCTGCCTCGCGTTCGTGACTTCAAGGGCGTTTCTGCCAAGGGGTTCGACGGAAGGGGCAACTATTCGCTTGGTGTTAAAGAGCAGCTTATCTTTCCTGAGATCAACTACGACAAAATCGACAAGATCAAGGGTCTGAACATAACTATTGTAACGTCGGCAAAGACTGATGAAGAGAGTAGAGCTCTTCTCAAGCATCTCGGCATGCCGTTCAGGCACTAACATCTGTGGAGGATTACCAGTGGCAAAGACATCAATGATCATAAAGGCTCAAAGGGGAAGCAAATTCAAGGTTCGCGAGTATAATCGCTGCCCTCTGTGCGGGAGACCACGGGCCTATTATCGCAAGTTCGATATGTGCCGGATCTGCCTGCGTAAGCTTGCCTCGGCCGGACAGATACCCGGCGTGATCAAGTCGAGCTGGTAACCAGTTAAACGGTAATAATAAAGAGGAGTACGTTCCATGTCGATGACAGACCCCATTGCCGATATGCTGACGAGGATACGCAACGCCAACATGGCGCGACTGCAAAAGGTCGACATCCCCTCGTCGAACCTCAAGGTGAACCTTGCCAATGTTCTTAAGGCTGAAGGCTTCATCAAGAACTACAAAGTCATAGCTGACAACCGCCAGGGCGTCCTGCGCGTCTATCTGAAGTATATTGACGAAAAGGACCCGGTGATCAACGAAATCAAGAGGGTCAGCAAGCCCGGGAGTCGTGTCTATGTCGGAAGCGATAAGATTCCGAGCGTCAGGAACGGTATGGGTGTAGCGATATTGTCGACCTCCAAGGGACTAATCACCGACAAGTCAGCCCGCGAGGCCGGGGTTGGCGGAGAAGTTCTCTGCACGGTGTGGTAATTATAAGGGATCAAGGAGTCATAACGTCATGTCCAGGATTGGCAAACGTCCTATTGAAATACCGAGCGGAGTCAAGGTCGCGTTCAGTGATTCCGTCCTGACGATCGAAGGGCCCAAGGGGAAGCTGTCACGGCAGGTGATGGATGATGTATCTCTTGAGATCACCCCTTCAAGCATTGAGGTGAAGCGTGCGGATGACGGCCTGAGAGCGCGTGCTGCACACGGCCTCACCCGTACTCTCGTGAACAACATGGTTGTCGGGGTGACAAAGGGTTTTGAGTGTGCCCTCGAAATCAACGGGGTTGGCTACCGTGCCGAGGCTAAGGGAGATGTGCTTAACCTCAGCCTTGGATACTCTCACCCGATTAATTATGCTCTTCCGGCAGGGATTACCGTCGAAGTTGATAAGATGACCAAGCTCCTCGTGAAGGGCATAGACAAGGAACTCGTCGGTCAGACGGCGGCAAAGATCCGCTCGTTCCGCGGTCCTGAACCCTACAAAGGGAAAGGGATCAAGTACGCTGACGAGAAGATTTTGAGAAAAGCCGGCAAAACAGGTAAAAAATAGCCGTTAAGGAGAAGAGAATTGAGTCCTCTTGCTCAGAAAAAAGTGGCCCACCTCAAGCGTAAGACGAGGGTGAGAAAGAAAATCCGCGGTACGACCGAGCGTCCGCGTCTTAATGTATTCAAGAGCGCGCAGCACATCTACGCTCAGATCATTGACGACACAACCGGAACCACGCTCGTTTCAGCCTCTACGGTGCAGAAAGAGGCTTCTGACAGCCTGAATCATTGCGGTAACGTCGAAGCTGCAAAGCGGGTTGGCGCCCTGATTGCGAAACGTGCACTCGAAAAGAACATTGCGACCGTAGTGTTTGACAGAAACGGTTTCTTATATCACGGACGAATCAAGGCATTGGCCGATTCAGCCCGTGAAAACGGCCTGACCTTCTAATAGGGATCACAAGGAGGCATCAACTTGTACAAGATCAACCCCAATGATTTGAATCTTACGGACAAGGTTGTCCATATCAGCCGTGTTGCCAAGGTGGTGAAAGGCGGTAGGCGGTTTAGTTTCTCCGCCTTGGTGGTTGTCGGCGACGGCAATGGCCATGTCGGCTACGGACTTGGCAAGGCGAACGAGGTGCCCGAAGCCATTCGCAAAGGGGTGGAGCAGGCAAAGAAGAACTTGGTCAAGGTTCCGATTGTAGAAGGTCATACCATACCCTATGAGGTACTTGGCCACTTTGGCGCCGGCCGTGTGCTTATCAAGCCTGCTTCGGCAGGTACCGGTGTGATCGCGGGCGGTGCCGCCAGGGCCGTCTTCGAAGCGGCGGGTCTGCATAACGTGCTGTCCAAGTGTCTTGGATCCAACAACCCTCACAACGTGGTCAAGGCTGCTTTTGACGGTCTGACGCAACTGCGGAGCCCTGAAGAGATCATGGCACGCAGGGGTGTAGCGGAATAGTGTGAGTTAACGGGGGAACGAATGTCGGCTGAACTTAAAATAACACTTGTCCGGAGTCACATCGGAGCACCCAGCAAGCAGCGTGCCGTGCTCAACGGTCTTGGGCTTACCAAGGTCAACAAAACGGTCGTACTCAAGAACACTCCTGAAATCGCTGGGATGGTGCAGAAGGTGTCCCACATGGTGAAGGTAGAAGAGTAATCTCTCCAGAGGTGTATGAATGGAACTCAACGAACTCAGGCCTGCAGTAGGGGCAGCAAAAGATAGAAAGCGGATCGGTCGCGGACATGGCTCCGGTCACGGCAAGACCGCCACCAAGGGGCACAAGGGGCAGAAGGCCCGCAGTGGCGGTAGCGTCAGGCCAGGCTTCGAGGGCGGCCAGATGCCCATGCAACGGCGACTGCCCAAGCGTGGCTTTACTCCTCTGACCCGTAAGGAATATGCACTCGTCAATATCGGCCAACTGGAAGTATTTGAGGCCGGAAGCTGCATCGACGTTGAAGCCCTTTTGAATGCGGGACTGATCGGTGGAGTCAAGGATGGCCTCAAGGTCCTTGCTGACGGCGATCTGACCAAAGCGCTTACCGTCAAGGCACACAAGTTCAGCGCAAAGGCTAAAGAAAAGATCGCAGCGGCAGGTGGTACTGTCGAGGAGATTTCACTTTGATCGATGCATTTCAGAACATCTTCCGGATACCTGAACTGAAGAAGCGAGTGCTTTTTTCACTGGGGATGCTGGCGGTCTACCGGGTAGGCTGCCATATTCCGACCCCTGGCATCGACAGCAACGCACTTGCGCACTTCTTCGCTCAAGCCCGTGGTACACTCCTCGGGCTTTTCGACATGTTTTCGGGGGGTGCGCTGGAGAAGCTGACTGTCTTTGCTCTGGGCATCATGCCCTATATTTCATCGTCCATCATTTTTCAATTGTTGACGGTGGTTGTGCCTTCCATTGAAAAGTTGTCCAAGGAAGGGGAGTCCGGCAGGAAGAAGATCATACAGTACACGCGTTACGGCACGATAGTGCTCAGCGTGGTGCAGGCCCTCGGCATCAGCATCGGTCTGGAGAGCATGCGCGGCCCGGCGGGTGAGCTGGTTGTCCCCAATCCCGGCTGGGGGTTCAGGTTGATGACAGTGATCACGCTTACCGCCGGCACGGCCTTCATCATGTGGCTCGGTGAGCAGATGTCCGAGAAGGGGGTCGGCAACGGAATCTCTCTGATAATCTTTGCCGGAATAGTTGCGCGGATACCGACGGCCATACTCAATACGGGCCGCTTGATCAAGACGGGGCAAATTTCACTGTTCGTGATTCTGCTCGTTGTGGCGCTGATGTTCTTGGTAATAGCCGCCATCGTGTATGTGGAGCGAGGGCAGCGACGGTTGCCGATTCATTACGCGAAGCGGGTCGTCGGGCTTAAAACATATGGGGGCCAGACCTCGCACCTGCCGCTCAAGGTCAACATGGCCGGAGTTATTCCGCCGATTTTCGCATCCTCCATCATCATGTTCCCGGCCACGGTGGCGAACTTCATCAATGTTCCCTGGGTCCAGACAGTTGCCAAAAGCCTGACCCCAGGCAATTGGGCCTACGAAATCTTTTATGTTGCCTTTATTATCTTCTTCTGTTATTTCTATACGGCTGTTTCGTTTAATCCCGTCGATGTCGCGGAGAATGTTAAAAAGCACGGCGGATACATTCCCGGGATTCGTCCGGGCAAGGAAACATCCGACTACCTTGATCGGGTGTTGACAAAGCTCACCTTTGCCGGGGCGCTGTATATCTCGGCCGTATGCGTTCTCCCGTCTGTTCTTGTCGGCAAGTTCAATCTGCCGTTCTACTTTGGGGGTACCGCTCTTCTCATTGCCGTAGGCGTCGGCATGGACACGGCGGCGCAGATCGAATCCCATCTCATCACCCGAAGCTATGAGGGCTTCATGAAGGGTGTGCGGGTGCGGGGCAGGCGGTAATACTGGCGTGGAGTGTATTGCATGAATCTGGTGTTTCTCGGCCCGCCTGGTGCCGGTAAGGGCACGCAGGCGAACCTGTTAACTCGTGCATATGGGGTGCCGCAGATATCGACCGGCGAGATACTTCGTGCTGCTGTTGCGTCGAAAACCCCGATGGGGGTCAAGGCGAAAGAGTACATGGAGCAGGGGGCGCTTGTCCCTGACAGCGTAGTTGTCGGTATTGTGGAGGAACGGCTGGTCTCTCCTGATTGCGCGTCCGGCTTTATCCTTGATGGATTCCCCCGCACCGTGGCTCAGGCCGATGCGCTGAAGCAGGTGCTCGGTGCGTTGGGCAAGCAGATAGAGCATGTTGTCTCGTTTGAGGTCGACAAGGGAGTGTTGCTGGAGCGTATCGTCGGACGCAGGGTCTGTCGTGCGTGTGGCCGGGCGTTTCACGTCGCGTTTGACCCCCCCCGCGCCGAAGGTGTGTGCGATGCGTGCGGCGGTGAACTCTACCAGCGTGAGGACGACCGCGAAGACACCATGCGGCGCAGGCTTGAAGTATATGATGAGCAGACAGCGCCCCTGAAGTCGTATTACGAGGGCGAAATGCTCCTGCGCAAAGTAAACGCCCTGGAGCCGATCGAAGATGTGCAGCGCCAGATTGCGCTGCTGGTTGAGAGTAGTAACGGGTGATCATACTCAAGTCGCCCCGTGAAATTGAAAAAATGCGTGTGTCCGGCAGAATAGTCGCCGAAGTTCTTGGAATCCTCAAGGCACGCATCAGGCCGGGCATAACCACGCTGGAGCTCAACGAGCTTGCCGAGGCTGAAGCAAGGAGGCGTAAGGCACGGCCGGCGTTCAAGGGGTATAACGGGTTTCCTTATTCGCTCTGTTGTTCGGTTAACGAACAGGTCGTTCACGGTATGCCGAATAGCCGGGAATTGGTCGAGGGTGACATTATCAGCCTCGATTTTGGTGTTGTCGTGGACGGGTTTTATGGCGATGCAGCCATTACCGTTCCGGTGGGAAGCGTAAGGCCAGCGGTGCTCGACCTTCTTGCCGTAACCGAAGAGTCGCTCCAGCGCGCGGTTGAGGCGTCGGTGGTCGGCAACCGGCTTTCAGATATTTCACACGCAGTGCAAAGCTATGTTGAAGCACGAGGCTATTCAGTCGTGCGTGAATTTGTTGGGCACGGCATAGGTAAAAATCTTCACGAAGGCCCCCAGGTCCCCAACTTCGGAGAGCCGGGGCGCGGCGTGAAGCTCAAGGCCGGGATGGTGCTGGCCATTGAGCCGATGATCAACGAGAAGGGGCATCACGTTACAATTCTCAGTGACGGATGGACCGCAGTCACCTGTGACAAAGGTATGTCGGCTCATTTTGAGCACACAGTGGCTATTACGGAAAATGGTCCTGATATACTGAGCAAGTTATAGAACCAGCGAAGCACGTGAAAGGAAATGTCTATGAAAGTCAGGGCATCCGTAAAAAAAATTTGCGACAAGTGCAAAATCGTCAAGCGCAAAGGTGTTGTGCGCGTTATTTGTGAAACCCCGAAGCATTCCCAAAGACAGGGTTAAGAGACTAAGAGGAGGAGCTGGCATTGGCACGCATTGCAGGCATTGACCTACCGAGGAATAAGCGCATTGAGATAGCGCTCACGTACATTTTCGGAATCGGGCGCACGACCGCTCAGCGGATTTTGGCCGAGACCGGCGTTGGCGCCGACACGCGGACCGATAATCTTGCCGAGTCAGAAGTCGCCAAGATCAGGGACTATATCGACAAGAACCTCAAGGTGGAGGGTGATCTCCGCCGTGATGTGTCCATGGATATAAAGCGTCTTATGGATCTTGGATGCTATCGCGGGTTGCGCCATCGGAAAGGGCTTCCGGTGCGCGGCCAACGGACCAAGACCAATGCCCGTACGCGCAAAGGGCCTGCCAGAACTGTCGCAGGCAAGAAGAAATAGAACAAGGATTCTGGAGGAATAATGGCTAGCCCTTCTAAAAAAGTCGTTAGGAAAAAAAAGGAAAAGAAGAATATCCCCAACGGCGTTGCCCATATCCAGGCCACGTTTAACAATACGATCATAACCATCACTGATCCCGTGGGGAATGTCGTGGCATGGTCCTCGGCCGGCTCCAAAGGCTTCAAGGGGTCGCGCAAGAGCACCCCCTTTGCCGCTCAGATCGCGGCTGAGGAGTGTGCACGCAAGGCCCAGGAGCATGGCATGCGGAGCGTGGAAGTTTTCGTAAAGGGACCGGGTTCCGGTCGCGAGTCGGCTCTTCGCGCACTCCAGGCTGCCGGCTTCCACGTCAATTTCATACGGGACGTGACGCCGATTCCCCATAACGGCTGCCGTCCTCCCAAGCGCAGAAGAGTCTAACATTTCTCATTTATAGACACGAATAAGGAGGTCAGAGTTGGCTAGATATACAGGTCCTTCCTGCCGGCTGTGCAGAAGGGAGAACATGGAGTTGTTTCTGAAGGGTGAGCGGTGCTATACCGATAAGTGTGCCATCAAGCGGCGTAACTACCCGCCGGGACAGCATGGGCAGGGAAGGCCGAAGGTTTCCAACTACGGTGTTCAGCTGCGCGAGAAGCAGAAGGTGAGGAGGATATACGGCATCCTCGAGAAGCAGTTCCGGAGCTACTTCCAGGAGGCGGATCGCCTCAAGGGAGTTACCGGTGAGAATCTGCTCTCGCTCCTCGAGCGCCGCCTGGACAATGTGGTGTACCGGCTTGGTTTCGCCGCATCCCGGACCGAGGCCAGAATTCTCGTTCGACACAATCACTTCACGCTGAACGGCAAGAAGGCGAACATCCCTTCGATCCAGCTCCGTGCCGGCGATGTTATCGAACTCAAGGAAAAGAGCCGGAAGATCGCGTGTATCAACGAGTCTCTTGATGCGGTTGTGCGCAGGGGCATTCCCCAGTGGCTTGAGCTTGAGAAGGAAGCTTACAAGGGTGTCGTGAAGATTCTTCCCGTGCGTGAAGACATTACGATGCCGATCCAGGAGCAACTGATCGTCGAGCTCTATTCGAAGTAATGTTCGCATAACCCGTCACAGGGAGGATATACATGTATAGAAACTGGCGCGACCTGATCAGTCCGAAAAAACTTCAGGTTGAAAGCGAGACGCTTACCAATAAATACGGAAAATTTTATGCAGAACCGTTCGAGCGCGGATTCGGCACGACCCTCGGCAATTCGCTCCGCAGGGTATTGCTTTCCTCGCTCCAGGGCGCAGCTATCACCTCTGTAAGGATCAAGGGGGTACTTCACGAGTTTTCCTCCATCCCCGGTGTGACCGAGGATGTTACCAATATCATTCTCAACCTGAAGGGCGTAAGCCTCAAAATGTACGGCACCGAGCCCAAGACCGTACGGATCATTCATAAGGGCGACGGTATCATCACGGCAGGCGACATCATCACCGATCCCCAGGTTGAGATCCTGAATCCCGAGCACCACATCGCCACATGCTCCAAGGATGCGAATTTCGAAATGGAAATGGTGGTGAAGGTGGGCAAGGGCTATGTGCCCGCAGACCGGAACCGCGATGAGAAGGCCCCAGTTGGCACAATTCCTATCGACGCCCTGTTCTCGCCGATCCGCAAGGTTAACTTTACGGTTTCCAATGCCCGCGTCGGCCAGATGACCGATTATGACAAGCTTACGCTTGAGGTGTGGACCAACGGCAGCGTGATCCCGGAAGATGCGGTTGCCTTTGCCGCCAAGATCCTCAAGGAGCAGTTGAGCATCTTCATTAACTTCGACGAGGAAGCCGAACCGAGCGGCGAGGCTGAAGTTGGCGAAGGGGAAAGCCCCATCAACGAGAATCTCTATCGCTCGGTCGATGAACTCGAACTTTCCGTGCGCTCTGCCAACTGCCTCAAGAACGCCGGCATCAAGCTCATTGGTGAGCTTGTGTCCCGGACCGAGGCCGAGATGCTCAAGACACAGAACTTCGGCCGCAAGTCCCTGAACGAGATCAAGGATATACTCGCTGAGATGGGCCTTACGCTTGGTATGAAACTGGAAGGGTTCCCCGATCCGGAAGTCATGCGCAGGCTGCGCGGCGAGCGCAAGGATGAAGAATAATTCGTACGGTTGCCGGAAGAAAGGAACATAGGTCATGCGTCACAATAAGGCGGGAAGAAGGCTGGGAAGAACGACGAGTCACCGTATCGCCATGTTCAGGAACATGGTGACCTCGCTCTTTGCCCATGAGCGGATCACTACGACTGATGCCAAGGCGAAGGAGCTGCGCTCCATAGCCGAGAAGATGATCACTCTCGGCAAAAGGGGCGATCTCCACGCGGTGCGTCAGGCAGCCTCATATATTCGTGACAAGAAGGTTGTCACCAAGCTTTTCTCCACAATCGCACCCCGTTACACGGAGCGCGAGGGAGGTTATACCCGTATCATCAAGCTGGGGATCAGACCCGGTGACTGCGCACCTCTTTCCGTAATCGAACTCGTTGAAGAACAGTTCGAAAAGAAGGTGAAGAAGAGCAAGCCTGCCGCGCCGGCTCAAGCTGTTCCCGCCAAGCCTGCAGTTGAGGAAACGAGCGAAATCGCCGCTGCGCAGCCCCAAGAGCCGGAAGTCGAAATCTCCGAAGTCAAGGACCCGGCAGAGGAGTGCGAAGCCAAGGCCGACTAAACCAGCACGGCAGTTGAGCATGCATCAGAGAGGCACGGTTTACCGTGCCTCTTTTTTTATCTGAACCAGTGCAACACCCTACACATACACGTCAATACGTTCACCTGCACTGCCGGCCACGGCTCCCGCTCCCCTGATGAGCGTGACGGCGGCACGCCCCTCCAGTTTTTGAGACTCCAGTACCGTATCCGCCACAAGTACGGATGATTCTGCTGTTCGCGCAACGGAAATGCCGGATGTTACGCTGCTGATCTCCACGTGTGCCCTCCTCTCCCGCGTCCGGCCACCGAGAGATGAACTCCACCGATAGTCGCCGGGCGTGTCCTTGCATGTCCGCCCTGATATCTCATCGGCGCCAGGCGCCAGGACTTGAGCCGTGGAATGATATGTTCCACGGAACGGCGTTTGCATCATCCCAAGGGAGCGATACAATAATGTTCCTGAATTTGAAGAGCCAAGGGGGGGCCATGAACTGCGGACGGATTCGTTCCCTGCTTCAGGGGGGTGAGGCCACGGCCGGCCCGGTGATATATTGGATGAGCAGGGATCAGCGCGCTGCCGACAACTGGGCGTTGATCCATGCTCAGGAGCTTGCGCTGGCCCGCAATGCGCCACTTGGGGTACTTTTCTGTCTCGTTCCCGGCTTTCTCGGCGCAACCGCACGCCAGTATCGGTTCATGCTCACAGGGTTGGAGCAGACACGGGCTGCGCTGAACCGGCTTGCTATTCCCTTTTTTCTCGTGACCGGCGACCCCGGGGTTGAGGTCGCGGGCTTCACGAGGCGGCACAGGGTGTCGCATCTGGTTACCGACTTCGATCCGCTCCGTGTCAAGCGCGAGTGGAAACGGCAGGTGGCCGGGGAGATAGCGATCCCGTTCGACGAGGTGGATGCCCATAATATAGTCCCCTGCTGGATCGCATCGCAGCGTCAGGAATGGGGGGCCTACACCATCCGCCCCAAAATACGCCGACTGCTTCCCGATTTCATGGAGCCGTTTCCGCCTCTGCAACGTCACCCGTTCCCGTGGCAGGGAGCGCTCCCTTCGGACGCCCAGTGGCGGGAGGCCGTGGACGGGATGGTTCTTGACGAATCGGTGCCTGAGGTTAGATGGCTTGCGCCGGGAGAAGGGGCGGCGCAGACTGCCCTGGCCGGATTTCTTGAAAACGGGCTGGCGGGCTATGCCACCCGGCGCAATAACCCGGCAGTAATGGGGCAGTCGGGATTGTCCCCCTGGCTCCATTTCGGCCAGCTTTCCGCCCAGAGGGTCGCGCAGGCAACGTTTGCTGCCGCCGCGCCGACAGAATCGCGTGATGCCTTTCTTGAAGAATTGATCGTGCGTCGGGAGCTTGCCGACAATTTTTGCTATTTCAACGATGCCTACGACCGCTTCGACGGTTTTCCCGAGTGGGCACAACGGACCCTCAACCGACATCGGCACGATCCTCGCCCCCAGTGCTATGACCTTGACGTGCTGGAGCAGGGAAAGACCCACGATTCTCTCTGGAATGCAGCGCAACTCGAAATGGTACGCTGGGGCAGGATGCACGGCTACCTGAGAATGTACTGGGCAAAGAAACTGCTCGAGTGGGCCTCTTCGCCCGAAGATGCCTTCAGGATTGCCATTCAACTCAACGACCGCTATGAACTCGACGGCAGGGATCCCAACGGATACGCCGGCATTGCCTGGAGCATCGGCGGTGTCCATGATCGTCCCTGGGCAGAGAGACCCGTCTTCGGCATGATTCGCTCCATGAGCCGCGACGGTTGCCGGAGAAAGTTCGATACGGATGCCTACGGACGCCGCGTGATTGTTAGTCCCGTCACATGTGCGGAATTGGTCCCGAGTGAATAACGGCACGCACAAGCAAGTTATTGATGAACGTCCTGATTTCTGGTAAGAATATCCAGCCGGGACAGTTGGAATAACCAGTGATACCCAAGGGAACTCCGGGGTGTGCGGCCGCGGAGACGGGTGATCCTATGACGGAGTTGACGGAGTTCGTAGAGCGGCAGTCGCGTCAAGTGCTGATGGCGCTTGGCTACGTGCTCCTTATCCTTTTCGGCCTGATCGATCATTTGGCAGACGGGCTGGGGTTTGAGCCGTTCTATGCCATCCCCGCAGCCCTCGTGACCTGGTTCGGTACGCGAAGGGCCGGCGTTGCGGCCGCCTGCACCGGCGGAATCGTCTGGGGGCTGGCCAACGGCGTGTTCTCGGGCGAAGAGACGAATCTCGGCCCCACGCTGTGGACGCTTCTGTGGGAGTTCGGACTGCTGTTCTCGATCGTCTTTCTGGTCGACGCAATAAAAAGATCCCGCCGGTTCATGGCGGCAACGGCGCGGACCGATCCGCTGACCGGCCTTGCCACGCGCACCTGCTTCGAAGAGCTTGCCCGGAACGAGCTCGGTAGGACGAAACGGTACGGCCGCCCCTTCACTCTCATTGTCCTCAGGTTCGGCCCGCCCGATGGCGAACAGACGGTCGGACCGGGTTCTTTGCGGGATATCATGCCTGCGGCCGCTGAAGCCATCAGGCCGCAGCTTCGGGAAACCGACCTGTTTGCCCGGATCGACGAGTTTACCCTGGCGGCGCTGCTGCCCGAGACAGCCCATGATCCGTCAAAGGCTGTGGTCCAGAAGATGCTGGGCCTCCTTGCGGCGGTGCAGCGTGGCCGGCGGTGGCAGTTGCGGTTCGGCGTCGGTGCGGTAACGTATGAAACTGCGCCGGAGTCCACGGACGAGATGATGAGGCGCGGTGTGAAGCTCGCCGATTCCGCAAGCCGCGTTGGTGGCGGAGCCGTCAAGTATGAAACCTGCCGGGGGGCCGGCGCGGCGGCCGGATGACTGGCGGCCGGGAGGCGGTGCGCCTCCTGAGTGATGGCAGCGGTCAGCCCGCCGCCAGGCGACATCCGGTCGTGTTCCGCGGAAACGCGATGAAACCATGGAAAGGGGGGTACACATGCCTGACTTCGGAAATCCTTTTGCCGGACTGGCCAATGGCCGCAAACTGACCCGCGCGGAGCTCGTGCGGGCAATCCGCTTCATGATCGCAGCCGAGTACGAGGCGATCCAGCTCTACATGCAACTGGCCGAGTCCACGGACGACGAACTCGCCATTGCCGTTCTCAGGGATATCGCCGATGAGGAGCGGGTCCATGCCGGCGAGTTTCTGAAGCTGCTCTATCACCTGGCTCCCGATGAAGAGAAGTTCTACGCGGAAGGATTCGAGGAGGTCGAGGAACTCGCGGAAGAGGTGAAAAAGCGGGCCAAGACCAAGGGCGGGAAGTCGAAAAAGTCCTGACAACGGGCATTGTCTTCGTATTCAGCAGAACGCCCCGGAGCACTCCGGGGCGTTTTTTCGTTTGGCAGAGGAAGAGTTACCCCACCGATTTTCTAAATCGGCCAACCGCAAAAAGGAGCACGACCGAGCCCAGCAGCGCCAGCGCCGCAAGCTGCGGCCACAGGATGCCGAGCCCGATCCCCTTGAGGAAGATGCCCCGGACGATGATCAGGTAGTAGCGGAGCGGGTTCAGGTAGGTGGCATACTGGATGCTCGCGGGCATGTTTTCGATGGGAAACGCAAAGCCCGACAGGAGCATGGCCGGGAACGTGAACATGAACGAACTCATCATGGCCTGCTGCTGTGTCCGGCTGATGGTTGATATGAGCAGCCCGAATCCGAGGGTGCTCATCAGGAACAGGGCGGTTGAGCCGATGAGCAGCAGAATGCTGCCCCTGAGAGGAATTTTGAACCAGAAGAGCGCAATGCAGGTCACGATGGTGACGTTGATGTAGCCCACGATGGCGAACGGAACCAGCTTGCCCACAATGAATTCCCACCGCTGGATCGGCGTGACGATGATCTGCTCCATGGTGCCGATCTCCTTTTCGCGCACCACGGCCATGCTGGAGAGCACCATTGTGGTGATCAGGACCATGGAGGCGATGACCCCCGGCACGTAGTAGTTGCGGCTCTCCAGGTTGGCGTTGAACCAGGCCCGGCTTTCCAGTTCGATGCCCTTGGCTCCCATGGTCCTGCCACCCCTTCGCAGGGAATAGTCGGTCAGGATCTGATCGCTGAACCGTTCGGCAATGGTTACCGAATAGCTCACGACGATCCTGGCGGTGCTCGGGTCAGTGCCGTCGACAATAATCGGGAGCGTTGCGGTCCGTCCGGCGCGGATGTTTTCTTGGAATCCCCGATTTATCAGCACCGCGGCCCGAACTTTTCCCCGGTCCAGCAGATCGCGCAGTTCATCTCCCCGTTGCACCCGCTGCACGATGTCGAAGTAGCCGGAGCGTTCCAGGCGGGCAACGAGGTCGCGGCTCAGGGCACTGTTGTCCAGATCGTAAACCGCCGTGGCGATGTGCTTGACATCGGTGTTGACCGCGTAGCCGAAGAGGGTGATCTGGATCGCCGGGATAACGAGGATGATGAACCGCATCTTCGGGTCCCGCAGGATCTGTATTGCCTCTTTTATGAGCATGGTTTTCAAGCGATCGAACATGGCTAGCTCATTTTTTTGCGGAACTTCCGTACGGCCAGGGCGAAAATGAGCGTCCCGAACACGGCCAGGAAGAGGATGTCGCCGGCCAGCACCCTGATCCCGATCCCCTTCAGGTAGATTCCCCGCAGGATGGTGACGAAATAGCGGGCCGGGATGGCGTGGGTGATTGCCTGAAGGGGGATGGGCATGTTGGCGATGGGAAAGACGAAGCCCGACAGGAGAAAGGCGGGGAGCAGCGTTGCCACCATGGCGAATTGGCTGGCCGCGAACTGACTTTTGCCGACGATGCTGATGAAGACGCCAAGGGCCAGGGCCACCAGGAGGAAGAGGATGGACGTTGCCAGAAGCAGCGGCCGGTCTCCCCGCATGGGTACCTGGAAGATGAAGCGCCCCGCCAGGAGCGCCACCACGAGGTCGAAGAGGCCGATGCAGAAGTAGGGGACCAGTTTGCCGATGATGAGCTCCGCCCCGGTGAGGGGGGTGGAGATGAGTTGCTCCATGGTGCCGGTTTCCCACTCCCGCGCCACGGTGAGGGAGGTGAGGAGCGCGGCGATGACCATCATGATGACGGCGATGAGGCCGGGAACGATGGCGTTGCGGGACACCAGGTCGGCATTGAACCAGACCCGCGGTTCCGGGGCCAGCGGCGGGCGGGGCGGCTGATCGGCCGAGCGCCGGATCTGGGCGATGATGAGGGGCCGGCTGTACGTGCCGACGATGAATTCGGCATAGCCCAGGGCGGTGGTGGCGGTGTTGGAGTCGCTTCCGTCGACGATGGCCTGGACCCGGACCTGGCGGCCCGCCTGGAGATCCCCGGCAAAGCCGCGGGGGATGACGAGCGCCATGAGGGCGTCGCGTCGGTCGATGGCCCGTTCGATCTCCCGGTAGTCACCGGCGTATCCCTTGAGCGAGAAATAGCGCGAACCGCTGAACCGGCTCACCAGGTCGCGGCTGGCGGGCGTGGCGCTCTGATCCCAGACCACGAGGGGCACGTTGTCCACGTCGAGGGTCAGGGCGTAGCCGAAGAGAAAGAGCAGCATCATCGGGATGGCGATTCCCATGATGAGGCTCCGGATGTCCCGGAAGACGTGAATGAACTCCTTCCGGGCAACCGCTGTAATCCGCTGCAGCTTCATCGGCTGAACTCCCGCAGGGCGCCTTGTTCCCGATCGCGTGCTTCAATGAGGGATACGAAAACATCTTCCAGCGAAGGAATGATCTTTTCGATGCGGTCAGCGGTGATTCCCCGGGCCGCGAGAACCCCTGCGATGGCCGGGGCCGTTGCCACGGCGTCTTCCGTTACCACATGGAGCCCCCGGCCGAAGAGGGCGGCGTGCTTTACCCCGGGAATCGCCTCGATCTCTTCCATCAGTTCCTGGGGGCGGTCGCAGGCTACCTCCACGATTTCCTCAACCATCCGCTCGGTCTTCAACTCTTCCGGCGTGCCGAGGGCGATGAGCTCTCCCCGGTAGATGAGGGCGAGGCGGTCGCAGTACTCGGCCTCATCCATGTAGTGGGTAGTGACGAAGACCGTGACCCCCGCGCCGGCCAGGCGGTAGATCAGGTCCCAGAACGCGCGGCGGCTGATGGGGTCGACGCCGGAGGTGGGTTCGTCGAGAAAGACGATGGGGGGCTCGTGGAGGATGGCGCAACCCAGCGACAGGCGCTGCTTCCAGCCGCCGGAGAGAATGGCGGTGCGGCTGCGGCGGTGCTCGGCGAGCCCTGCCATGCCGATCACCCACTCCTTCCGCTCCTGCCGCCGCTCGTCCGGAATTCTGTAGATGCCGGCGTAAAAGTCGATGTTCTCCTCCACGGTCAGGTCCTCGTAAAGGGAAAACTTCTGGCTCATGTAACCGATGTTTTTTTTGATCTCCTCGGCCTGATGGACGATGTCGAACCCGGCCACGGTGCCACTGCCCGAGCTCGGCGGCAGGATGCCGCAGAGCATCCGGATGGTGGTCGACTTGCCGGCCCCGTTGGGGCCCAGGAAACCGAAGATTTCTCCCCGCCGCACATCGAGCGATATCCGGTTCACGGCGATAAAGTCGCCGAAGCGGCGCTCCAGGTCCCGCAGGGTGACGGCGAATTCGGGCGCGGTCATGGCGCACCGTCCCGGGCAGAGAGGACCGAAACGAAGACGTCCTCCAGGCTTGGTTCGATGGGGCGCAGGCCCCTGAGGGGAAGCCCTTCCCGGGCCATGAGCGCCTCGACGGCGGAACGGGTCCGATCCGGCGCCTCGGTCACCACGTGGAGCCGGTCGCCGAAGAGCCCCACGGACGTGGTCCCGTCGAGTCCGCTGCGAAGGATGCGCGCTGCCTGCCGGGCGGCATCGGTGCGCACTTCGAGGATCGTTCCCCGCATCAGGCCCTTGAGCCGGTCAGGGGCGTCACAGGCCAAAAGCCGCCCCTTGTGGATCAGGCCGACCCGGTTGCAGCGCTCCGCCTCGTCCAGGTAGGCCGTGGTCACGAAAATGGTCACCCCTTCCCGCAGGAGCTGGTAGAGGATGCGCCAGAAATCCCGGCGGGAAACCGGATCGACGCCGTTGGTGGGCTCGTCAAGGAAGAGGATCCGGGGGGTGTGGATCAGGGCGCAGGCGAGCCCCAACTTCTGCTTCATTCCGCCGGAGAGGTTGCCCGCCTGGCGGCGCCGGAATGGGGTCAGGTTGCTGAAGGCGAGCAGCCGGTCGATTGTTTCGTCGCGTCCCCGGCGGGGGATGCCGTAGATGTCGGCATAGAAGTGGATGTTCTCCAGCACCGTGAGGTCGGGGTAGAGGCCGAACCGCTGGCTCATGTAGCCGATTTCGGCTTTGATCGCCTCGGCCTCGCGCACCGTGTCCCGGCCAAGCACCCGGGCCCGGCCTTCGGTTGGGTCCATGATGCCGCAGAGCATCCGCATGGTGGTGGTTTTCCCGGCCCCGTCGGAGCCCACGAGCCCGAAGAGTTCGCCCGGGGCGATGGTGAGGGTGAGGCCATCCACGGCGGTGAGCTCGCCAAAGCGTTTGGTCAGGTTTTCGGTGTCGATGGCATGCATGGGGCAGGTATCCGGCGCTTTCCGGTCATGGGCTCCCGGTGATGATCTCCGCATCGGCCGGCATCCCCGGCTTGAGCTCCCGGTTCGGGTTCGGGATGGCGATCTTGATGCGGTAGACGAGCTTGACCCGTTCCTTGTCGGTTTGAACGTTCTTGGGGGTGAACTCGGCCTCGGGCGAGATGAAGGTGATGGTCCCCTCGTAGCGCCGATCGGGCCAGGTATCGTTTCTGATCCGCGCCTTCTGCCCCACCTTGATCCGACCCAGGTCGGTCTCCGGGATGTAGGCCCGCAGCCAGGTGTTCGCCAGGTCGCCGATCGTGACGATGGGGGTGCCTGCCGCCACCTGTTCCCCCGGCTCCACGTGCTTCGAGAGAACCAGCCCGCTCAGGGGGGCGGCCAGGGTGGCGTGGGAGAGGCGGGTGCGTGCCAGGTCAAGGGACTCGCGCGCCTGGTTGAGGCGGGCGCGGGCGGCATCGATCTGTTCGCGGCGGGGTCCCCGGTGCATGAGCTCCTGCCGGGCCCGGACCTCGTGCAACTGTGCCTGGGACGCGTCGCGGGCAGCCTTTGCCGCATCGAAATCGCGCCGGGAGATCACCTCGCGCCCGAAGAGCGCCTCCTGACGGGCAAAGTCGGCCTCCAGTCGGTCGGCATCGGCCTGGGCCCGCTTGACGGCTGCGTCAGCCTGGGCGATTTCCTCCCGCCGGAAGCCGGTTTCCAGTTCGCGCAACTGGGCCGCCAGCGCCTCTGCCTGCCGTTCCTCCCGGGCCACTTCAAGGCGCAGTTCATCGTCGTCCAGCCGCGCCACCACCTGGCCCGTCCCGACCATCACGCCTTCATCCACCAGGCGTTCGCGCACCGTGCCCGGTATCTTGAAGCCCAGTTCCACATCGGTGACCTCGATGTTGCCCGAAACCCTGACGATGTCATCCACAGTGCCGTTGCGGCGCAGGAGCAGGGCGGCAATCACGGCCGCCGCCAGGAGAACCGCCGCGGCAATGAGTAGAGTCCTCTTCATGCACAACCCTCCGGAATCTTCAGAAGCTCTTCCCTATTCTGGCACGATGAACGGTGATGTAAAGACGTAATGACAGGGCGGTGCGATAATGCAATTGGAACACTTTATGCTGGATAGATGGAGAGCAGGGGCGCATGTGGATGGATAAAACGAGATAAGGTGGTGATTTTAGTGCGAAGTATCCTTATGTGCGACGATGAGCCGATTATCAGGATGAGCTTAAAAAATAAGCTCACTGAGCTTGGCTTCGATGAGATCCTGGAGTGCGGGGATGGCGAGCAGGCCGTTCGGATGGCATTGGCGAAACTTCCCGACGTCATTATTCTCGACGTGTCGATGCCGAAGAAAGACGGCATCGCGGCGGCCCGCCAGATCCGGCAGAGCCTGACGGTGCCCATTATCCTGCTGACGGCCTGCTATGACGCAGACACGGTCGCGCGGGCCAGGGAATGCGGCATCGGCGGCTTCCTGGCCAAGCCGTTCCGGGAGCAGGATCTCTGGCCGGCCATCGAGCTGGCCTGTGCCCATGCCGAAGCGGTGGAACTCCTCAAGGAGCAGATCGAGGATCTGAAGGAAGCCCTTGAAAACCGGAAGATCGTTGAAAAAGCCAAGGGGATCCTGATGCAGAAGCAGGGGCTCACGGAGCCCGAAGCGTTCCGCAAGATGCAGAAGCTGGCCATGGACAAGCGCAAGAGCATGCGCCGGATTGCCGAGGCGATTCTGCTGGCCGAAGCGTAACGGCGGGAACGGATGCTGGTGAGGGGGCACCCGATGGGCGCCCCTTTTCTTGAAAAGTGGGAGTGCCGTCAGCGCCCCAGCGGTTGTGAGGTTGTGGGAAGTATAGGCTGAGTGCCGCAATGGCGTTGCGTAACTATTTTGTCTTGCGGTTTGACGATGTAGTGTAATGGTGGCAATTGTCGTTGTTATCGGGTTGCAGCATAGTGGTGGCGTGTGTGAAGAAAAGGTTTGGCGCCATGTCTTTGAGAATAGAAAAGAAGCCGGGAGTCTTGCACTCGATCATTGAAGCGGAGCTGCCAGCGTATCGACAGCCAAAGGGCATGTGACGTGGAATATCGCTACGATTTCCTGGCCGGGCTGCAACGCTTACGATTGCGCGCCAAGGCGCTGTGGGGTGCTGGTTCCTATGCTGCTATTGAAGCCACTCCGGTCGATCCGTCAGTTGCTCGTTCACCAGGCGGCACGATATGTTGCCTCTCCGGAAGGAACAGATCGCCGAATGTGGTGATGACGACGTTTTCGATAAGATTGTTGATCAATTAGGCAGTGGGGAGGACCCTCAGTCCTCGGGCAGGGTGAAGTAGAAGGTCGCCCCGCCGTTGACTTCGCCCTCGGCCCAGACCCGGCCGCCATGCCGCTTGATGATCCGCTGGACCGTTGCCAGGCCGATGCCGGTGCCGGGGAACTCGCCGCCGTGCAACCGCTGGAAGGGGCGGAACAGCTTGTTCCCGTAGGCCATGTCGAAGCCGGCGCCGTTGTCCCTGACAAAGAAGATCGTCTCCCCATCGGCGGCGGTGCTGCCGACCTCGATTCGTGCCCGGGGAGTTCTGGCGGTGTACTTCAGGGCGTTGCCCATCAGGTTGAGCAGGACCTGCCGGATCAGGGTGCGGTCGGCCTGTGCCGTGAGATCGCCCGCAATGACCCAGTCAACGGCGCGGTAGGGCTCGGCCTCCTGGAGCATCGATGCGACCGCCGCCGCCTTTTTGCTCAGGTTGACGGTGTCTTTGCGCAAATCGACCCGACCGACCCTCGAAAGCTCCAGCAGGTCGTCGATCAGTTGTCCCATCTTGCCGCTGGCCGTGCAGATGCGCTCGAGGTAGTAACGGGCCTCCACCGGAATCTGATCGTCGTAGTCCTCGATAACCAGGGTGCTGTAGCTGTTGATATGCCGCAGGGGCGCCCGCAGGTCATGGGAAACCGAATAGCTGAAGGCCTCCTGCTCCCGGATGGCCTCTTCCAACTGGGCGGTCCGCTCCATGACGCGTCTGTCGAGTTCCCGGTTGAGCTTGCCGATGGTTTCCTCTGTCTGCTTGCGGTCGGTGATGTCCTGGTGGGTGCCGATGAGGCGCAGGGCTTTTCCCCGGCCGTCCCTGTTCACGGCCGATCCCCGGCCGAGAATCCAGCGCCAACTGCCGTCCTTGGCCTTCATGCGGAATTCGGCCTGGAAG
Organism: Geobacter sp. PheSNFMC; assembly: GCF_059620965.1. NCBI lineage: Bacteria > Pseudomonadati > Thermodesulfobacteriota > Desulfuromonadia > Geobacterales > Geobacteraceae > Geobacter > Geobacter sp. PheSNFMC. The sequence goes on along the minus strand of NZ_JCAMRN010000042.1, from coordinate 30,336 downwards.
TACTGGGTTCTCCCCTCGAAACAATCCATGTTGATCCTGATGGCCCGTTCCCGGTCTTCCGGGTGCAGGAGCTCGATCCACGCTTGGGCGGAGGGGGGGAAGTCCTCAGGCTCATACCCGAGGATCCGGTAGTAGGATGGGCTGAAGTAGCCGCTATCCGACGCGATGTTCCAGTCCCAGATGCCGTCGGAGGTTGCCTCCATGGCAAGTCGGAATCGCTCCTCGCTTTTCCGGAGAGCCTCTTCGGTCTGCCTGCGTTCGCTGATGTCCCGGATAAAGGCGTGGAAACAGCGCGAAGCGGGTTGAAACGTCGTGCTGACCTCAACGTCGATGACCGCGCCGTCTTTGCGGCGGTGGCGGACTTCGAAGCGCTCGGAGCCTTGTTCGATGATGTTCCGGATATGCTCCTGCGTTTCCTCCACGCTCTCGGTGGCATCGATGTCGTGGATGGACATGGCCAGCAATTCTTCCCGGCTGTACCCCAGGATGCGGCAGCATGCGTCGTTGACTTCCACGATACTGCCGTGAAGGTCCACGACCCAGAAGCCGTCCATGGACGTGCTCTTCATGATCCGGTAGCGCTCCGCGTACTCCTGTAACTGCAGCCGGACGTCCATGAGGTCGGTGATGTCGTGCAGATAACAGATCACCTGGCCGCAGGCCGAGCCGGCGACCTCGACCAGTCGTCGGCTCCCGTCCTTCCTGGTTATGATTTCCCGCCGCACTGCCGGGAATCCGGCTGCCCGGTCAGCGTCGAACAGGACCCGGGCCCTTTCGTGCTCTGAGCCGAACAGGGTGCGGAACCACACCTCAAGGGATGGGAGCTCGTCTCGCCGATAGCCGGTGAGGACTTCTGTCCCGCGATTACAGAACACCCGTTCGTCCTCGATCAAAACAGCGGCCGCCGGCATGCATTCCACAATTGTCGTAAGGATATCCAGATCGATTAAATCACGTGACGGGGGGGCTGTGTTCATTTGGTCACCGGGGTGCAATGTTGGTGGGGCGGTGTTGATGGGAAGTCTATTTTATTTGTTTAGTATATCCAGTGTAAATTAGTTTTTTGTTGCCGCAGGGCAGCCTCCCTGCCTTGGATGGCGGTTTCACATCAAGGGCGGGGCACAGGATGGTTGTCCGGAATGGAAAGCCAAGCATGTGCGGTGCCTTGAATAAAAAGGCGCGTCCCACTGCGGGACGCGCCCCGGTGCTGAAACGGTGGCGCTGCTACCAGTTTTCCCCGAGCAGTTCGAAGTGTGCCTTGGGGTGGGCGCAGGCGGGGCACAGATCGGGCGCCCCGGCGGCGGTGTGGAGATAGCCGCAGTTGCGGCAGCGCCAGACTACTTCGCCGTCGCGGGTGAAGACCCGGTTGTTCTCGACATTGGCGAGCAGGTCGCGATAGCGCTTCTCGTGCTGCTTCTCCGCCACGGAAATGGCCCGCCAGACCGCCGCGATCGCCGGAAATCCCTCTTCCTGGGCCACCTGGGCGAACGCCGGGTAGAGGTCGGAATGCTCTTCATGCTCGCCCATGGCCGCGGCCAGCAGGTTTTCGGCGGTGGTGCCTATCTTGCCGGCGGGGAAACAGGCGGTAATCTCCAGGTCTCCCCCCTCCAGGAACGAGAAGAACCGCTTGGCGTGCTCTTTCTCCTGGTTGGCGGTTTCCTCGAATATGTCGGCGATCTGCACGTATCCTTCCTTGCGGGCTGCGGCGGCAAAGTAGGTGTAGCGGTTGCGGGCCTGGCTTTCGCCGGCAAATGATTTCAACAGGTTCTGCTCTGTTTTGGTACCTTTCAGTGTCATGTACAGCTCTCCTTTCCAGCGGTGGTTGAGATATGTTCTATACCAGAATCGATCCGGCAGCGCCAGCGTGGGCCGCTGGCCGCCTTCATTCGTGCGGGCATGCACGGCAAGAGGCTGGGCGGATAGGCCGGGCAGCCAGCGGCCGCCCCTGTGCGTGCTTCTCGCGCGGGTCCCTCCACGGGTCTTGCTCCGTCTCCGGTGACGGCCGACGGGAACCGCTCACAGCCTGGGGCGCGGCGTTGCGTCGGTGCTGGCCGGCATGATCGGATAAACGACTTTCGGCTGCTTGCCGGTGAGGCTGCCGAGGAAGGCGGCGATGGCCTCGGTTTCATCGTCGTTCAGTTTGATGCCGAACTGGGCCGAGCCCATGACCGCCACCGCCTCTTTCAGGCTCCAGACGACCCCGGAGTGGAAGTAGGGGTAGGTGATGGCCACATTGCGCAGGGACGGGGCCCGGAACACGTACTCGTCCCTGGCGGTGTTGGTGACCGCGAACCTGCCCTTGTCGGCGAGGGGCAGAATGTTTTCGGCCGGCTTTTCCACGACGCCGAACGGGAAATAGCCGGTTCCGCCCAGGTTGACGCCTCCGTGGCAGGCGACGCATCCCCTGTCGATGAAGAGCTTGAGGCCGGCGGCCTGTTTTCCGTCAAGGGCCTTTTTCTTCCCTTTGAGATACTGGTCGAAGGGGGAGTCCGGCGTGGTCAGGGTTGCCTCGAACACCTCAATGGCCTTTGCCATGTTGTCAAAGGTCACCGGGTCCTTTTCTCCCGGGAATGCCTTTTTGAACAGGCCGACATAGTCGGGGATGCTGTTCAGCGTCTTCACCACCTGCTCAGGCGTGTTGTTCATCTCGACCGAGGCCTGCACCGGGCCTTTTGCCTGCTCTGCCAAGTCCTTGGCCCTGCCGTCCCAGAACTGGGCGGTATTGAAGACCGAGTTGAAAACCGTCGGCGCATTGCGCGGCCCTTTTTGCCACCCGTGACCGGTGGACGTTGCCTGGAGGTCGCCGCCGCCCAGGCCCACGTTGTGACAGGTGTTGCAACTGATGAGGTGGGATGCGGACAGCCGCGGGTCGAAATAGAGCATCTTGCCGAGTTCCACCTTGACCGGCGACGCCGGGTTGCCCTTCAGGGCGGGCGCCTTGGCCGGGACCGGCTTGAAGAGGCCCCGGGCGCGCTGCTGCAGTTCATCGGCGGCGAATGCCTGGCTGGTTGCGACTGCACAGAGGACGGCAAGCGATACGGACAATTGTTTCATGAATGGTATCCCTCCTGGTTCTTGTAGGTGGTCGTGCCGGCAATGATGCGCGGAACCCGATGCCGTTCGGCCGGGACGTTCATGGTGCGGTCATCGTGGCAGCGAACAGGGTAAATACTCGGTAAATACTTCAGCCACACCAGCCCGGGGCATCAGCCGGCAGTTACTTCGCTCAACGGGATGCCCAGGGCGTCGGCCACCCCCTTGCCATAGGCCTGGTCGGCCTTGAGGCAATTCCCGATGTGGCGAAGAAGGATCTCCCGCGGCGCGTCACCGATGGCGCGGGCCGTGTTGGCAAACAGGAGCCGCTTCTTCTCGTCGGTCATGAGGCGGAAGAGGGCGCCGGGCTGGGAGTAGTAATCCTCGTCAGCGCGATGGTTCCAGTGGTCTGCGGCCCCTTCCAGCGAGAGGGGGGGCTCCCCGAAATCGGGCTGCTCCTGCCACTCGCCGTAGCTGTTGGGTTCGTAGCCGAGGGTGCTGCCATGGTTACCGTCAACCCGCATGGCGCCGTCCCGGTGATAGCTGTGGAAGGGGCAGCGGGCCCTGTTGACCGGGATCAGGTGGTGGTTGACGCCGAGGCGGTAGCGCTGGGCGTCGCCGTAGGAGAAGAGTCGCCCCTGGAGCATCTTGTCGGGAGAAAAGCCGATGCCGGGCACCACGTTGGCCGGATTGAAGGCCGATTGCTCCACCTCGGCGAAGTAGTTTTCCGGGTTCCGGTTCAGCTCCAGCACTCCTACTTCCTGCAGCGGGTAATCCTTGTGGGGCCAGACCTTGGTCAGGTCGAAGGGGTGGTAGGGGCAGGAGGACGCTTCCTTTTCGGGCATGATCTGCACGAACATGGTCCAGCGGGGGAAGTCTCCCTGTTCGATGCTCTCGTAGAGATCCCGCTGGTGGCTCTCGCGATCCTTGCCGATGAGGGCCTCTGCCTCCTCGTCGCTCAGATTCCGGATTCCCTGCTGGGTCTTCAGGTGGAACTTGACCCAGTAGCGTTCATTCCGGGCATTGATGAAGCTGAAGGTGTGGCTGCCGAAACCGTGCATGTGGCGGTAAGTGGCGGGGATGCCCCGGTCGCTCATGACGATGGTGACCTGGTGCAGGGCCTCGGGCAGCGAGGTCCAGAAATCCCAGTTGTTGCGGGCGCTGCGCAGGTTGGTGCGGGGGTCGCGCTTGACGGCGTGGTTCAGGTCGGGAAACTTGAGCGGGTCGCGCAGGAAGAAAACCGGGGTGTTGTTCCCCACCAGGTCCCAGTTTCCCTCCTCGGTGTAGAACTTGATGGCAAAGCCCCGGATGTCCCGCTCGGCGTCGGCGGCGCCCCGTTCACCGGCCACGGTGGAAAAACGGACGAAGAGCTCAGTTTTCTTGCCCACCGCCGAGAAAACGTTCGCCTTTGTGTAGCCGGTGATGTCGCGGGTAACGGTGAACGTGCCGTAGGCGCCGGAACCCTTGGCATGCATGCGGCGCTCGGGGATCACTTCCCGGTCGAAGTGGGCCAGCTTCTCCAGGAACCACACATCCTGGAGAAGCACCGGACCCCGGGGCCCGGCGGTCATGATGTTCTGGTTGTCCACAACGGGGGCGCCGGCATTGGTTGTGAGACGTTTCTTTGCCATCGTTCCTCTCCTTTGCGTATGAGGTATGCGGCCGTCCCGGCCGCACCTGCCGTCGGGCAGCAGCAAATGTTCAGGCGTTTCCCGCTCCCGGTCGGGCAGGCATGTCAGGCTAGAATTATGGCCATGTCAGACAGGAATAATTGCTAGCAGGAGCGTGGAATTTTTTACGACGTTTTTTCAGATACGAGGCACTTGTTGCAAACGCCGTATATCACAACGTTTTTGTTGTCGATCCGCCCCCAGGACCTGGTTTCTTCGGGCAGGGGCGCCTCGTCGATGTGGTGCCACTGGAAATCGATGATTTCCTTGCACCTGCTGCAGATCAGGTGATGATGCCGCATGCGTTTCGTCTCGAATCGCGACTGGCTTTCGACCGTTTCGACTCTGTTGATGATGCCATGGTGTGCAAAGACCGCCAGGGTCCGGTAGACCGTATCGAGCGAGAGGGAGGGGTTGCCCCTGCGCAACCGTTGGTGGAGCGTCTCCGCCGACGGGTGGTCGGTTGAGGTGGCCAGTTCACGGTAGATCTCCAGGCGCTGATGGGTGAGCCGCAACCCGGCATCCCTGCACGCCTTTTCAAAGGCATGCTCTTGTTCCGCTGTGAATGTGATTTTTTTCGGCATGACACGTGACCGTTTGCTTGTTGACTAATTATTCCATATAAGAAAAATACCTAACAAGTAGGGGTGAGTCAAGCCCTGGAGGGATTTTCCCCAAAAACGGCATTTCCCGGGTTTATGCGTGGTCCCGCTCGCATGACATGAACATGGTTCTTCGTGCCGGGCTGCACGCACGAAGAGCCGGAACATGTGTTGCCCCGGCCCTTCGCATGATTCCTCGTTCTTTATCCGTTCCGGTCAGCGCCCCCAGGTGCCTCCCCAACTGTGGGGGTTGCTGCCGTGGCAGTCGGTGCAGTAAACGGTCTGTCCGCTCACACCTTTTGCAATGGTCGCCTTGACCTTGGCATTGGTGCTGGTGTGACAGAGGTAGCAGGCCGACAATGTGCTGGCGTATGAACGCCACCCCGAGTGGATGTTGATGACGTCGCTGCCGTGGCAACGACTACAGGTGCTGACATTGTGTTGGACGTTGTCGTGGACGGAGGATGTGTGACAGGCTTGACAGTCCCGCTGGACCTGAACGGTATATTGCCCCGAGTTGTCCGCCGTCATGGTGTGGCAGGCGAGGCACTGCTTACCCTTTTTCGTGATCAGGTCGTGGTGTCGGTTGACGTTGTTGGTGGAGGTATGGCATTTCGCGCAATCAGTGAACGCAAGGTTTAGATTCAGTGATGGCCGCGAACCGCCCCAGGTACTCCAACTGTCACCCGAAGTGCCCCACCCCATGGCGTTCCCCGCCCAGCATGCCAAGGCGATGAACAGAATCCCCGCCGCAACCGGATTCGTTTTGTTGGAATGTCTGCGCATATGCCCTCCTGTGAAAGACTTTATTGAGATTATTTTATGTGGAGTGATTCTATAAAAATGAAATAGGTAGGGCAATGCAAAAATTACGCATCAGTACCTAGTTGGCGTTATTGGATAATGCGGGCCGGGTGGTGCTACTCACTGGAAAAGAGCGGCCCGGGGGACGCAAGATTGACATTTCACTCACCTTTTTGTTACCACATGAGCAACTGGTTTCCGGTGGAGGATGGCGTGTCGGATCATTATTTCAGCAGGCGGGGATTCCTCAGGGCATCACTGCTGGGGGTGCTCTGCCTCAGGGGCATAGGGTCTGCCCTGGCCACGGAATTTCTGGAAGAGAGCTACCCTGTCGGCAGGCTCTCCCTGCGCAACATTCATACGGGCGAGCACCTGTCGGTAACCTATCGGACCCCGGACGGCGAGGTGGACCTGGATGCCCTCAACGCCATCAACTGGCTGCTTCGCTGCCACTTCACCAACCAGCACACCGAAATGGACCTGGCGGTGATCGAGTACCTGAACATGGTCGACAAGGAGCTGGGGGGCGGCAGGGAGTTCCGCATCATCTCCGGCTACCGGTCCCCCGAATACAACCGGATCCTCAGCGAGCGCAATGGCGCGGTGGCAAAGCAGAGCCTTCACATGGAGGGAAAGGCCATCGACATCGCCGTGCCCGGGGTCAACCTGGCGGTCCTGCGTGACTTGGCCGTGGGCGTCCGGTGCGGAGGGGTCGGCTACTATCCGCGCTCAGGCTTTGTCCACCTGGATTCGGGGCGCTTCCGCACCTGGTAGCCCTTTCGCCGCCGCACCAGGTGCTGCATAAAAAAACGAGCGAATTTGTCCTGCGATGCTGGTTGTCCGGCAGCAGTCCTTGCTGCACTCATCCCATAAATCGGCAGGTTGGCGATTGGCGCGTGGGGTGCAAGGGCGCATTTGAACAACCAGCGAGCAGGATGGAAGCAGCCGCGGCAACGACGCCGCCATTCCGGAGAATGGCGGCGTTTCCTTTTGTAAGAAACATCAGAGGTCGCCATGGCCAGACCCGACTATTGCGACGCAACCGGCTGCGAAATCCACGAAAAAGGTGCTTCGGGATTCTGCAGGGAGTCGGAACCGGAAGACAGGGTCAATGCCATCAATTCTCAGGTGAGCGTCCTCTACGACTTCTGCCAGTACGAACTGGCGCGCCGCGGTCAGGGGACCGTCTTCACGGTCTCCTGCTTCACCACCATATCCACCACCGGCAGGGGCGGCACGCTCTTGAGGCCGTAGATCTGCTCCAGGTTGATATCACTGGGCACCGCTCCGAGCAGGGCCTCGGCCACCTTCTGGTCCGCCTGGCGGAAGCGGAGCTTCGCCTCCACGGTGATCCGGCCGACCCCCTCGGGCACCTGGATGCCGTAGTGGACATCCTTCCACCCCCTGGGCGGAATGGTCTCGTGCTTGGAGAAGGCCGTCACCACCCAGGGGTCGATGGCGAAGTGGAAGTCATTTCCCATGCCGTCCGAGGTGAAGGAACGCGCCTCGGCCGGCAGGCTCCCGTCGGGGTTGAGGGTGCCGCTGGTCATGAGAACCGTTCCCCGTTCGTCCCTGGCCGTGACCTCCAGCCACATCTGCCGCACGTTGGTGAGGGAGGTGGGCAGGTTGTGGCCGGCACGGATGTTTTTCACCCGTACCATCAGCTCGGCGAGCCTGCCGTTCCGATAGACCGGGGTAACCTCAAGGTCGGCGGCCATCTTCAGGCGCTGGACCGCCATTTCGTACTGCCGCATGAGGTTTTTGGCCAGGTCCTCGTCCCCGGCCTTTTTCGCGGCTCCGGCAGCCAGGTAGGTCAGCAGGAAGTTGGCGCCGTTGAAATAGTGGCGGTACTCCTTGCGGTCGGGGATCACGAGCTGATCGGCGGAGCGCTTGAAGGTGTCGAGGTCGACCATGTGGCAGTCCTGGCAGAGGATCGACTTCTGGGCATAGGGGCCGTGTTTCCACTCCAGGTAGGTTGCCTCGATGGGGAAGTGGGCGTCGTAGTGGTAGACCTGGTGGCAGGAGGCGCAGAGGTCGGCCCGCAGGTGGAGGTCGGACTCCTCGCACTGGTGGAACCCGCCGCCGCACTCCGACGAGGGCTTGAAGGGGCCGCGCTTGACCAGGACCTGTCCGTTGGCCGTTTCCACGCCGGGGGTCAGGATGAAGGAGCCGTTCTCGGGCTCGTGGGACGGGGTCTGCCAGTGGGTCACGCCGCTGATGGAGTGGCAGACGTCGCAGGAGACGCCCGCCATGGCCATGGAGGAAAGTCCCTGGAAGCCGGGCCCCTTGATCTCGCCGGTGACCATGCCGACGGGGGAATGACAGCCTTCGCACTGGCGGGAGATGCCGTGGCCCACGGCCTTCACGGCCTTGTTCAGCTCACCCTGATAAATAGGATCCCTGAAGGCGAGGCTGTGGACCGATCCGTTCCATTCGTTGAACTGCTGCTCATGGCAGGAACCGCAGACCTCCGGCGCGTTGAACGGCACCGTCGACTTGTTCCATTTGATGAGTGAAGGGTAGTAGGGGTAGAACTCCTTGTCCACGTCGAAGACCGGCGAGCGGGCCTGGACCGCTCCGGCCGCCGACAACAGTGCCGCGACAACGGCCAGGAGTACGAGCAGGGTGGAACGTTGCTTCATTGTTTCCTCCTTGAATCAAAATGCCTGAGTGGTTTCGCACCGTTGGTTAGGGCGCACTAATAGGTGTACCAGTTCGGGAAGGAACCGTCAAGCTGCAAGCAACAAAATTCCGTTTTTGCTCTAAGGTGCCGGCTAAAGCGGAGTTAGCCGGTGCCAGGCTGATGTCGTGGGGCGCAAGCCATTCGCTTTCGCCAGCCAGGGAGCACGGGGGAGGCTGCCGCGGCACGATGTGGTGCGGCGCAGGTTAAATAATAGGCATATTTAGTGTAGATAAAAATATATGCCTACATTTTAAGCACACTATGCTTGATTAGGTCTTTCTGTTTCTGCTATAGTGCTCCGTCTGTTTAACGTAAGGACAGTGCCCCCGCCTTCACGGCTGAGCCCTTGACGGGCCGGAGGATATGCATGCTCGCCATTTCCTGCATCAAACAAGTTCCGGATACCACCCAGGTCCAGATCGATCCGGTAACCAACACCCTCGTGCGGGAGGGTATCCCGTTCATCGTCAACCCCTATGACACCCACGCCCTGGAAGAGGGGCTGCGGATCAAGGACCGCTACGGCTTCACGTCTGTGGCGCTCTCCATGGGACCGCCCAATGCCGAAGCCGCCCTCAAGAAGGCGCTGGCCATGGGCGCCGATGAGGCGATCCTCTGCTCCGACCGCTGCTTCGGCGGCGCCGACACCCTCTCCACCAGCAACGTACTGGCCGCCGCCATCAAGCGGATCGCCGAGGAGGCCGGCGACGAGATCGGCATCGTCTTCTGCGGCAAGCAGACCATTGACGGCGATACCGCCCAGGTGGGGCCGGGCATTGCCGTTCGCCTCGGGTTCAGCCAGCTCACGCTGGTGGACCGGATCGAACACCTGGACGCGGCGGCCCGCACGATCAGGGTCCGGCGCAAGCTGGAGGGGCGCTACGAGGTGGTGGAGGCGCCGCTGCCGGTCATGATCACCGTGGTGCGCGAGCTGAACCGCCCCCGCTATCCCACCGTTCCCCTGCGGCTCGCCTCCGTTGGCGCCGCAGTCAAAGTCTGGAACAATGAGGTCCTGCGCCTCGACGTGAACAGCGTCGGCCTCAAGGGGTCGCCCACCTGGGTGAGCCGCATCTTCTCGCCGGAGCGGGCCAAGGGAGAGATCATCGGTGATGGCATGGGAGATCCGGTGGGCACGGCCCACCTGCTGATCAATCAACTGCTGGCCAAGGACCTGCTGGCGGTGTGACGAATCAACGCCTGAACGCGTGAACGCATACACGAGGTATTTCAATGACTCAACCGGTAAAACCGAAGAAACCCCGGGGCCGGGCGCGGCTGATCGAGGGCAGGTGCATCGCCTGCGGCGCCCGGTGCCAGAGCGCCTGTCCGGTCAACTGTATCGACATGAACGACGCCGGCGAGCCGATCATTCTCAGCGAGAAGTGCATCGGCTGCGTCAAGTGCGTCAAGGTCTGCCCGGCCGAGGCCCTGGAGATGTTCTTCACCCCCGAGGAGCTGAAGATCCTCGAAGAGCTGGCGCGCCAGCAGGAGGCCGCCGGAGCCGGCGGGGCCGCCGAGGAGGTGGACGAGGAAGAGGCTGCCCTGGCCCGGATGCTCGCGGCCTATCGGGGGGTCTGGGTCTTCATCGAGCAGACCGAGGGTGAGCCGGCCAAGGTTTCCTGGGAACTGCTGGGGGTGGGGGGCGAGCTCGCCCGCAGCCTCGGCACCGAGCTGTGCGCCGTGGTCATCGGCCGCGACGTGGAGCATCTTTGCCGCGAGTCGTTCGCCTACGGCGCCGCCAAGGCCTATCTGCTGGACCAGGAAGTCTTTCTTCACTACCGGACTGAACCCTACCTGGAAGCCTGCTGCTACCTGATCGGGAAGTACAAGCCCGAGATCATCCTCATGGGCGCCACCGGCATGGGCCGCGACCTGGCGGGCGCGGTGGCCACGCGGGTCAAGACCGGCCTGACCGCAGACTGCACCGGGTTGGACGTGGACGACAAGAGGAACCTGAGGCAGACCCGCCCCGCCTTCGGCGGGAACATCATGGCCACCATCATGTGCGACCGGTTCCGGCCCCAGATGGCCACGGTGCGGCCCCACGTCATGAAGATGCCGGAGCGAATCGAGGGTGCCACGGGCGAGATCGTCCGCGAACAGTGCACCATCAACGAGGCCGACATCCTGACCAAGGTCCTGGAGATCATCCGGGACAAGAAGGGCGACCACGTGGACCTGGCTGGCGCCGAGTTCATCGTTTCCGGCGGCCGCGGCATGATGGCGCCGGAGAACTTCTCCATCCTCAAGGAACTGGCCGACGAGCTGGGCGGGGTCGTGGGGGCGTCGCGCAGCGCCGTGGACGCCGGCTGGATGCCCCACGAGCGCCAGGTGGGCCAGACGGGGAAGACGGTGCGGCCCAAGATCTACATCGCCTGCGGGATCTCGGGGGCGATCCAGCACCTGGTGGGGATGCAGGACTCCGACGTGGTCATTGCCATCAACCGCGACAAGGACGCTCCCATCTTCCAGGTGGCCACCTACGGCATCGTGGGTGATCTGTTCCAGATTGTCCCGGCCATTACCCAGCGCATCCGGGAGCTGAAGAATCAGGGGCCGGGGGCCGGGCGCTAGGGAACATCCGGGAAGCCGCTGCCCGACCAGCCCGCAATACACCATCTCGCTCATTGCTACGAGGTTCACGTACATGCATCCGAATCCTGCCGTTTTTGCTCCACTGCTCCTGGCGTCCCTGGCATTCTTTGTCTGGAGCCTCTACCGCAAGCTGAGCCTCATTGCCCTTGGCCGTCCCGGCTACACGTTCCGGGGGATCGGCGAGGGGCTCAGGGAGATGCTGCTGTACGCCTTCGTCCAGAAGCGGGTGCTCCATAAATTCTTCGGCCTGAACCACCTGGTCATCTTCTGGGCCTGTATGGTCCTGGTTTTCGTGAACGTGGAATTCGTGGTGAGCGGGGTCTTCCCGGCGGCCCGCCTGTCGGCGCTGCCCGATGCCCTCTACGTGCCGATCCGGTTCCTGTCGGACATCATGTCGGCCCTCACGCTGGCAGCCATCGTCATCGCCCTGGTGCGGCGGACCTTCTTTCCCCCCTATCCCGAGGCCCGCAGTTTCGAATCATACCTGATCCTCCTGCTCATCGCCGTTCACATGATCGCCTTTTTCGGAGTGAGCGCCGCCGAGATCGCCCGGGGCGAGGAGCGGGCCGCAGCCTTCATGCCGGTCGCCTCCTTCTTCGGTGAATTCCTGGCCGATCTGACGCCCAAGCACATCGGGGCCACCTTCAACTTCTACTGGTGGCTCCACGCCGGCGCGCTCCTTTCCTTCATCACGGTGCTGATCCCCTTCACCAAGCACCTGCACGTCTTCACGGCCATTGCCAACTGTTTCCTCCATACCGGGATCAAGCCCAACACCCAGCTCCCCGAAGTCTTCGAGGCGGGGCGCACCTTCGGCGTCGGCCAGGTGGACCGGTTCACCGTCAAGGATCTCTTCGATCCCTTTGCCTGCACCAAGTGCGGACGCTGCCAGCAGGTCTGCCCCGCCAACATCACCGGCAAGCCCCTGAATCCCCGCCAGGTGGTGAACGACATCAAGGTGAACCTTCTGGCCAACGGACCGCTTCTCAAGCGGGGCGGGGTGCCGACCCTGCCGCTCATCGGCGACGGCGGCCCTGGGAGCGTGTCCGAGGAGGCCATCTGGGCCTGCACCTCCTGCGGGGCGTGTATGGAGGCCTGCCCGGTCTTTATCGAGCACCTGCCAAAGGTCGTGGGGATGCGGCGCCACCTGGTGGAGATGGAGGCCCGGTTCCCGGAAGAGCTCCTGAACCTCTTCGAGAACATGGAGCAACGCTCCAACCCCTGGGGCATCGCCCCAGGCGAGCGGACCAAGTGGGCGTCCCTCCTGGAGGTGAAGCCCTTTGCCAGAGGCGAGACCGAGTACCTCCTCTACGTGGGGTGCGCCGGCTCCTTCGACTCCCGCAGCAAGCAGGTGACGGTCAACCTGGCAACGATCCTCGACGCGGCCGGCGTTTCCTGGGGCATACTCGGCAAGGACGAGAAGTGCTGCGGCGACAGCCTCAGGCGCCTGGGGAACGAGTACGTCTTCGACCGGATGGCCCGTGAAAATGCGGCCCTCTTCCGGGAGCGGGGGGTGACCAAGGTCATCACCCAGTGCCCCCACTGCTTCACCACCCTCAAGAACGACTACCGCCAGTACGGCATTGAGCTCGAGGTGATCCACCACGCGGAACTGATCCGGCAGCTCCTGGCCGAGGGCCGGCTGAAACTGGACCGCCGGGTGAGCGATCTGGGGAAGATCATCCTCCACGACTCCTGCTACCTGGGGCGGCACAACGACGTCTACGAGGCCCCGCGGGAAGTGGTGGCCGCGGTCACCGGAGCGGCCCCGGCCGAGTTCGACCGGGCCCGGGAGGATTCGTTCTGCTGCGGCGCCGGCGGCGGCCGCATGTGGATGGAGGAGCAGACCGGCACCCGGATCAACCTGAACCGGGTTACCGAGGCCCTTGCCAAGCATCCCGACACCATCTGCGTTGCCTGCCCCTACTGCATGACCATGTTCGAGGACGGGCTCAAGGACAAGCAGGCGGGCCAGACCCGGGTGAAGGACATCGCCGAGGTGGTGGCCGAGGGGATGCGGCCGGTTCAGTAGCGCCGCGCTCATCGGCAGAGGTTGGCAATGAAAAAAGGGCACTCCGTCGGGAGCGCCCTTTTTTCGTCTCGTCACGCCACGGGAGCGGTAAGCGTGCCGCCGCCCGGATGAAGCTATTTCTGTTCCGACGTGCAGTGGGGGCAGCGGGTGGCCCTGAGGGGGATGGCGGAGCAGCAGAAGGCGCACTCCTTGGTGTCGGGCGGGGCGGGCACCGGCTCCTTTTTCAGGCGGTTGATCTGCTTGACCACCAGGAAGATCACGAAGGCCACGATGACGAAGTCCAGGACCGTGTTGATGAAGGCGCCGTAGCTGATGACCGGCGCGCCTGCGTCCTTGGCGGCCTTGAGGCTCTCGTAGCCCTTGCCCGACAGGTCGACGAAGAGGTTGGAGAAGTCCATTTTGCCCATCAGGAGGCCGATGGGAGGCATTACGATGTCGTTGACCACCGATGTGACGATCTTGCCGAACGCGCCGCCGATGATCACACCGATGGCCAGATCGACCACATTCCCCTTCATGGCAAATTCCTTGAACTCCTTGAACATCATGCACCTCCGTGTAGTGGACTGACCTTTCGGCCGACAGTAGAATCTTTTATCACATTCTGGCCCGATTGTAAGGGGGAACGTGCCCCTTTTGCGGGGCACTTGCCAGAAGGGGAAGGCCGGCTATACTGGTTTCCGTCGGCCGCAGGGCGGATCGGCGCGGCCGGAACAACCGTAAGGAGGCACCACATGACGCATATCGAGACGTCGCGGGTCAATGAGCTGCTGGCAGGGTACATGGCGGTCATCAAGGAGTTTGCCGACAGACTGGACGTGAACGGCGAGTTGCAGGAGATCGAGGCGAACGTGGCGGAGATCGAGCAGGCCCTGGCGGACCTCAAGGAAGCCTTGGCATCCATACCGCACCGGCAGGGCTGACACTGTCCTACCCGATGCGTCCCACTCGCAGTACCAGGGGCCAGGCAATAGTCCTTGTTACCTCCGGGGCACCCCAGGCGTTACGCACCTTCCGGGCAAGCGCTGCCAGTGGGTCCACACCGCGCCGCCGCCGGTACTCCCTGACCGCTGACCAGGTTTCCAGGTAGCCGATCAGGTGCTCCAGTTCCCAGCGGGCTTCCATGGCAAAGGGGGGCGCCGCGATTTCAGGAAACGGGAAGGGGATGGCGCGGTAGCCGTTGTCCACGTGGGTCCGTTCGGGGGGCCAGTAGGGGCCGATCACCTCGTGGTAGAACCGGCCGATGATCCGGTCGAGATCCGCGTCGATGGAGAGCAGGCCGTAGCTGAAGGCGGCGAACACGGAACCGGGCCGTCCGACCCGGCGCACCTCCGGATAGAACCGGTCGAAGTCGAACCAGTGGAGCGCCTGGGCGGCCACCACCAGATCCACGCTCGCGCCGGGCAGTCCCGTCTGTTCAGCCGGAGCCACGCGGTACACCACCCCCTCGTGGGAGATGGCGTTGGCTATCTGGTCGGCGCTGGGGTCCACCGCATGGACCCGGGGAAAGTAGCGGGCAAGGGCCACCGATGCCTGGCCGGTGCCGCAGCCGCAGTCGAGGGCGGCGTCCCGGCGGGGCGGCAGTCCGGCAAGCCACTCGAAGAGCCCGTCCGGGTAGTCGGGGCGATAGGTGCGGTACGCATCGGACGTGTCCGAAAAATAGTCCTTGAACCCCTCCGCCATGGCGTCCTCTCCCTCTCTACTCGACCACCACCGCCGTACCGCTGGCCGAGACCATCAGCATCCCGTTCCCCTGTCCCATGACCTCGTAGTCCAGATCGACCCCCACCACGGCCGTGGCCCCCAGTTCCTCGGCCCGCTCTGCCAGCTCCCGCAGGGCAATGTCGCGCGCCCGCTGCAATTCCCGCTCATAGGTGGCCGACCGACCGCCCACCATGTCGCGGATATTGGCAAACAGATCCTTGAACAGGTTTGCGCCGAGGATTGCCTCGCCGGCAACGACGCCGCAGTAGCGGACGATCCGCTTTCCCTCGATGGTGGGTGTGGTGGTGATGATCATGGTGGCCTCTGTCTTCTTCCCGAATGGCGAATGTCATGAGAAGCATACCCGGTCCTGGCAAACAATCAAATGGTCAGGCCCCATGACCACGGGGGTCGCGGTCCTCCGTGACAGTTGGCGTGCAGCATGTAGTGTGTTGTTTTGAAAGATTTTTTAGGCGCTATGGGGTGATGGAGGCGGTCTGTCGGGAACTGGACGAGAGTCTGGCGGAAGGGTAGTGGTTGAAATCACTTTTTCGGGTGCCACCGCGCATCCCGACCCCGACCGGGACCACCCGCATAGGGGGGCGGGGCGGTCAGCCCCGGTCCAGCAGGACCGAAACCGGCACCGGCTTGGCAACGGTGTTGTACACCGGCGAATATTTCTGAGCCATCCGGATGAGTTCCTCCTTCTGCCCGTCGGTCAGGTCCGCGTCGATGGAGAAGAAGACCCGGATTTCCCGGTATCCCGCCGGCACCTCTTCTGACAATCCCAGGAAGCCCCGCAGGTCGATATCTCCCTCGTACCGGGATTTCACCCCCCGCAGCGCAATGCCCCGGGCCGCCGCATGGGCCACCAGGCTCGTCGTGAGGCAGCCCGACAGGGCAACCAGGAGGTATTCCACCGGGTTGGCGCCCCGGTTGTCCCCCAGCAGCACCGGCGGCTCGTCCAGGTCGAACACCATCGGCTTCCGGGTGTCGTCTTCGGCGCCGGCCCCGTAGAAATCCCTGATGGTTGCCTGGTTGTGGGTCCCCCCCACCCATTGGTTGGCGGCGCGGAATTTGAACAGTGCCATCTCCGGCTTTGCCTTGATCTGCTCGATGGTGGCCATGAGCTGGTCCACGTTCACGCCGTTTACTGCCCTTGCCTGGGACATGGTGAATCCTCCTTTCCTTTGACCGGCCCGGCCCCTCCGGGAAGGGGCGGATACCCTCCCCGGAGTGCGGCTCGATGGGGGGCGACTGCTGGAATATGCGGCAGGCAGTCAGGATGGTTTTTGCTCAAAACGTAACAGGGTTTCGAGGGGAGTCAAGGATGATCGCTAGGGCAACGGGAACGAGCCGTACATCTCCGACAGCCGGTAGTACTCGTCGGTCTGGTCAATGAGGTAGTCGGCGAAGGCGCGGTTTGCCCGCGAGAGCCCTGTCTGCCGCTTCCAGGCGATGAAGAGATCCAGGTGGAGGGGGGGATCGCAACGCAGCGCCACCAGATCCTTCTCGCCGGCCACCACCATCCGCAGCAGGAAGGAAATCCCGATTCCCTCAAGGACCAGGTTTCTGATGAGAGTAAAGAGGTTCGTCTCGAACACCGCCCGGGGTTCTTCCCCGACGTGGGCCGCGGCTTCGTCGATCAGCTCCCGCAGATGGTATCCCTCCTTGAAGAGGATCAGCGGTTCACGCAGCAGCTCGGCAAAGGGTACCGACTTCCGGCCGGCCAGGGGGTGGTCGGCCGGGACGCAGGCAACGATCTCCTCGTGGAGGAGATGATGGTATTCCAGGTCCTCCGGGATGGCGCTGCCGGCCACAACCCCCATATCGAGCTCTCCGCCCGCAACCATTCGCTGAATCCGCGCGGCGCTGTCACCGTACACCGATAGCTGCAGGGCAGGGTGGCGCTTTTTGAACCCGGCGATGATCTTGGGGAAAAAGTAGGTGCTGAGCATCGGAGTCACCCCCACTCGTACCTCCCCCGCCGTTAGTCCACGGATGTCGGCCATCTCCCGCTCCGCCTTCCGTACGTCGTCAAGGATTGCCGTTGCGTGGCGCAGGAAGGTTTCTCCCTCCGCCGTGAGGGCGATCTTCCGGTCGCTGCGGTTGAAGAGCGTAAGCCCCAGCTCGTCCTCCAGCTTCCTGATGGCGGTGCTCAGGGCGGGCTGTGCTATGTGGAGCGTTTCCGCCGCCCGGGTGAAGCTCAGTTTCCGGGCGATCTCGATGAAAAAGCGCAACTGCTTGATTTCCATGGGTGGCCTTTCGTGCGGGCGCGCCGGTCAATGCTGTTGAACCATAACTGATCGGTATGGGTTGCAGGGGTGACCGTATTGGCAAAGACGTTGCCTGCGGGAAGCCAGCGGCTGTCCTCAGGCGATCAAGCCCTTTTATCACGGGGTTGCCCGCTGTGCATCCGGTGTTGGTTGATTATAGCATTTCGTTATCGAAACGATAAAAACAATCTATTGTATTTATCGAGTTCAGGTGACTAGTATCAGCACAGGGACACACGCAGCGGCTCCGCGTCCCCACTCACCGTTCGGAGCGGGAGGATTATATGACCGTCTACCTGGACTGCAATGCCACGACCCCCCTGGAACCGGCCGTCATGGCCGTGGTGACCCGCTTCATGGAGCGGGATTACGGCAACGCGGCGAGCCCCATCCATGATTTCGGCGTGTTCGCGCGGCTGGCGGTTGAGCATGCCCGGGGCCAGGTGGCTGAGGTGGTGGCTGCCCGGCGGGACGAGGTGATCTTCACCAGTGGGGCCACCGAGGCCGACAACCTGGCGCTCCTGGGCCTGGCGGACCACGGCCTGGCACGCGGGCAACGGCATGTGATCGGCACGGCCGTCGAGCACAAGTCAGTGCTCGAACCGCTGGAGGAGCTGGCGCGCCGCGGATTCCAGGTGGAGCTCCTCCCCGTGGGGGCATCGGGGCGCCTGGACCCTGACCGGCTGCGTGCGGCGCTCCGGCCGGATACCCTTCTCGTGTCCACCATGCACGTCAACAACGAAACCGGCGTGGTCCAGCCCCTGGTCGAACTGGCTGAGATACTGGACGGCCACGGCGCCTACTGGCACGTGGACGCGGCCCAGGGCTTCGGCAAGGAGATCGACGGTCTGCGCAATCCGCGGATCGACCTGATCGCCGTGAGCGGCCACAAGATCTACGCCCCCAAGGGGGTGGGCGCTCTCATCGCCCGCAAGCGGGACCGCGCCTTTCCGCCGTTGCGGCCCCTGATGCTGGGTGGCGGCCAGGAGCAGGGGCTGCGGCCCGGAACCCTGCCCGTCCCCCTCATTGCCGGATTCGGCGAGGCAGCCAAACTGGCGCTGCGTACCCACGGGGCGCGCTCCGCCGTCAACCGCACCTTCCGGGAGACCCTCCTGGCCGCCCTGGCCCCCCTGGAGCCGACCCTCAACGGAGACCAGGACCACGTCCTTCCCCATGCCGTCAACCTTTCCCTGGCCGGCATCGAGGCCGACCGGGCCATCACCGCCCTCAAGGGGATCATTGCCGTGTCGAGCACCTCGGCCTGCACCTCCCACACCCGGGCGCCGAGCCACGTCCTCACCGCCATGGGGCTTTCCCCGGAGCGGGTCGAGACGTCGCTGCGACTCTCCTGGTGCCACCTGACCCCGGCCGTGGACTGGGACGAGGTCGTCTCCATCCTGCACGGACTACGCACATCATGACGAGGAGATTTCAATGACCGTTTTCGAAGAGCTGGAACAGGCAACGCTCGCCCAGTTCGAGCAGGGCGAGCTCCCCCACTGGCTGGCCGACCCGGCCCTGGCCGTGGCCCGCTCCCCGGAGCGCTACGCCGGCAAGGAATACCTGGTGGAGATTCTGGTGGCCCAGGTGAGGGAGTACGATCCCTATGCCGAGACCGGCTGCTGCAAGTGGGCCTACGACCACGAGGACATCAAGCGGACCCTGCGGTGGCTGGACGAATGAGGGAGGATGGCATGGATATCTTCGAAGAACTGCGGCGGGCCGTTGCCCGGGCCCGGGAGGAGAACGACCTGCCCGATTTTCTGGCCGAACGGCTCTGCCGCATCGCCGATCAGCCGGAGCGCTACCGGCGCCTGGCGGCCGATATCGCCGACCTGGCCGGACAGGTGGCGCTCTACGACACCTACGGCCAGACCGGCTACATGGGGATGGGGGTGAACAACGCCGTGCTGGAAGGGAGCATCAGGCGGCTGGAGGAGGCGGGTCGCAGCCCGGCAGGTCAGTAGTTTTCCGCTGCCCGCCGGCTTGCATCCGGTCCCTGCGCCAGTTTTTCAACAGTCTGTCAGAGGGTGCCCCTGAGGCCGATCTCCTCGGCCGCCGGTTTCATCCCTTCGATGGTTTCCCCGATCAGGTCGGCCAGCTCCATGCCGAGCATGGCGGCCCCCTGCTCGATGACCCCCCGGTTGGCTCCGGCGGCAAACGCCTTGTCCTTCCACTTCTTGAGCACGCTCTTCACCGGCAGGTCCAGGATGCTCCGTGACGGCCGGACCAGTGCGGCGGCCGCCACCAGCCCCGTCAGCTCGTCAATGGTGTAGAGGGTCTTCTCCAGGTCGGTGAGGGGCTCCACGTCGGTGCACAGGCCCCAGCCGTGGGCAAGGACCGCCCGGATGTACTCCTCGGGCCAGCCGCGGGAACGCAGGATCTCCGGCGCATGGGCGCAGTGCTCGTCCGGGTGGCGCTCGTAGTCGATGTCGTGCACCAGTCCGATGATTCCCCACATCTCCTCGTCTTCGCCCCGCTTGCGCGCCATGTGGCGCATCACCGCCTCCACGGCCAGGGCGTGCCGCCGCAGGTTGTCGCTGGGCACGTATTCGGCGAGCAGGTTCCAGGCATCGTCACGGGTGGGTCGGTAGCTCATGGTGTCTCCTTGGGTCAGGGATTGGTCGCCGCACCTTCGGCCGCCACCGCCGCCTCCCGCTCCCGGTCGCGGCTGTGGTCGCGGGCCACCAGCATGTAGATGGAGGGGACCACGAACAGGGTGAAGAGGGTGCCCACGAACATCCCCCCCACCAGCACGAGGCCGATGGAATTCCGGGCAGCAGCGCCGGCGCCGGAGACCAGGGTCAGGGGGAAGTGGCCGGCAATGGTGGCCGCGGTGGTCATCAGGATCGGCCGGAGACGGGTCATGGCCGCCTGGCGTACGGCGTCGTGCTTGGACAGCCCCTGGAGCTGGAGCTGGTTGGCGAACTCCACGATCAGGATGCCGTTCTTGGACACCAGCCCCACCAGGGTCACCAGTCCCACCTGGGAGTAGATGTTGAGGGTGGTGGTCCAGCCGTGGGTCCAGAAGGCCACGTTGGGGTCGGGCATCTTCAGGAAGGTGAAGATGAGTGCCCCGAAGATGGCCAGGGGGACCGAGCCCGCCAGGATGACGAAGGGGTCCCGGAAGCTGTTGAACTGGGCCGCCAGCACCAGGAAGATCAGGACGATGGCCAGGGCGAAGGCCGGGAGGAACTTGTTCCCCTCGGTGCGGAGCTGGCGCGATTCGCCGGTGTAGTCGAGCACGTACCCCTGGGGCAGGATTTTTGTCGCTTCCCCCTCCAGGAAACGGAGCGCCTCGTCCAGGGGGCGCACGGCCACCCCGCTCAGCTTGACTGCGTTCAGTTGCTGGAACCGGTTGAGGGAACGGGGGACCACGGTCTCCTTCAGGCTGGCAACGGTGGACAAGGGGATGAGTTTTCCCTCGGGGCCGGTGATGTAGACCGACGAGAGCTGCTCGGGGTTGAGGCGGCCCACCCGTTCGATCTGGGGGATGACCTTGTAGCTCCGCCCGGCAATGTCGAAGCGGTTGACGAAGTTCCCCCCCACCATGGCGCCCAGGTCGGCCCCCACCTGCTCCAGGTTGAGCCCCAGGGCGGCCACCTTGTCCCGGTCGATCTCAAACCGGGCCTCGGGCTGGTCGATCTTCACGTCGATAAGGGGCGGGAAGGCGAACATGCCGCTCTGCATGGCCTTCAACTGGAGCTTCTGGGCGAATTCGAGGATCTGCCCGGTATCGGCCGTGGAGGCCAGGATGAACTCCACCGGGAACTGCCCGCCCCCGGGCAGGGCCGGCGGGGTCACCGGGAACATCCGGATGCCGGGGATGGCGGCCAGCTTCTGCTGCACCTCGGGCATCATCTGGAACACGGTCCGCTCCCGCTTGTCCCACGGCTTGGTGACCATGCCGCCGAAGCCCGAGTTGGGGAAGGTGATCTGGAAGGTGAAGTCGGTCTCGGGGATGCCCAGGAACACCTTGTTGGCCGCGGCGGCGTAGCGGCTCGTCTGGTCCAGGGTCGAGTTGGCCGAGGCGTCCAGGATGCCGAAGATGACCCCCTGGTCCTCGGTGGGGGCCAGTTCCCGCGCCGACATGGTGAACATGGGGATGGCCAGGAGGCTCACCACCAGCCAGACCGTGTAGACCGCCGGCCGGGCGGCCAGGGTGGCGTCGAGCCAGCGGCCGTAGGCATCCCTGAGCCGGTTGAAGTCGCGGCTGATCCGCCCGGCCAGGCCGTGCTCGCCGGCCCCCGGCTTCAGGAACTTGGCCGACATGACCGGCGACAGGGTCAGGGCCACCACCCCGGAAATGGTCACCGCCCCGGCCAGGGTAAAGGCGAACTCCCGGAACAGGGAGCCGGTCAGCCCCCCCTGGAGGCCGATGGGAAGATAGACGGCGGCCAGGGTGATGGTCATGGCGATGATGGGCCCCACCAGCTCCCGGGCGCCGAGAAACGCCGCTTCCAGGGGTGACTGTCCCTCCCGCATGTGCCGCTCCACGTTCTCCACCACCACGATGGCGTCGTCCACCACGAGACCCACCGACAGGACGATGGCCAGGAGCGTCAGCAGGTTCACGGTGAAGCCGAAGGCCTGCATCAGGAACACGGCACCGATGAGCGACACCGGGATCGCCACCACCGGCACCAGGGATGAGCGGAGGGAGCCCAGGAACAGGAAGATCACCACGATGACGATGAGCAGGGTCTCGCCCAGGGTCTTGAGCACCTCCCTGATGGCGTTGTCGATGTAATCGGTGGCGTCGTAGGCCACCCGGGCCTGGAGCCCAGAGGGGAGGTCCCTCTGGATGGCCGCCATTTCCGCCCGGACCCGCTTGATCACGTCGAGGGAGTTGGCGTTGGGCAGGGGCCAGATTCCCATGAACACGGCGGTCTGGCCCGAGAAGCGGACCTCGGCGTCATAGTCCTCGGCCCCCAGCGACACGTCGGCGATGTCTGACAGCCGTACCAGGGCGCCGTCCTGGCGCCGCACCACCAGTTGCCGGAATTCCTCCACCGTGTTCAGGTTGGTGTTGGCGGTGAGGTTCACCTGGATCAGGGACCCCTTGGTCCGCCCCAGGGCGGCCAGGAAGTTGTTGGCCGCCAGGGCCTCGCGCACCTGGGCCGGGCTCACGTTGAGGGCCGCCATCCGCTCGGGCTTCAGCCAGATCCTCATGGCAAAGGTGCGGGCCCCCAGCACGTCGGCCCGCTGTACCCCCTGGATCGCCGAGAGGCGTGGCTGGACGATCCGCACCAGGTAGTCGGTGATCTCGTTCTGCTGGAGGATGTCGGAGGAGAAGCTCAGATAGGCCGAGGCGAACTCGCTGTCGGCCGACTCGATGTTGATGACCGGCACCTCCGCCTCGGGCGGCAGGTCCCGGCGCACCTGGTCCACCTTGGAGCTGATCTCGGCCAGGGCCTTGGTGCCGTCATAGTTCAGCTTCAGGCGCACCTTGATGGTGGAGAGCCCCAGGGTGCTCTGGGACTCCATGTACTCGATGCCGTCGGCCGCGGCAATGGCCCGCTCCAGGGGCGTGGTGACGAAGCCCCGCACCAGGTCGGCGCTGGCCCCCACGTACACGGTGGTGACCGTCACCGCCGCGTTCTCGCTGCGGGGGTACTGGCGCACGTTCAGGCTGCGGATCGCCTGGAGGCCGGCAATGACGATGACCAGGCTGACCACCAGGGCCAGCACGGGGCGGCGGATGAAAAGATCGGTGATGTTCATGGCGGATCAGTTGTTCTCAGGCGTGGGCGCCTGCTGGAACTCGGGGGCGAGCTTGTTGTCCACCACCGCGGCCTGGCCGTTGCGCAGCTTGAAGACGCCGGTGCTCACCACCTGCTCGCCTTCCTTGAGTCCGCTGGTCACCGCCACGAAGTCGCCCCGCTTGGTGCCGAGGCGCACGAACTGCTGGCGCAGCACCTTCCCCTTCTTGTCCTTGGCATCCTCCACCACGAAGACCGAATCGCTGTAGGGCGCGTAGAGCACCGCCGTGGCCGGGATGGCGAGCACCTTCTCCCGCACCGGGAGCCCCACCGCCACGTTCACGAACATGCCGGGGCGCAGCGTTTCCCCCCGGTTGGCCACCGTGGCCTGGACCTTGATGTTGCGCGATTCGGCATCCACCTCCGGGTTGATGGCGGTGACCCGCCCCTCGATGGTCTCGCCGGGCAGGGCATCGCCGGTCACCCGCACCGTCAGCCCCTTGCGCAGTTGCGGCAGTTGCTGCTGGGGCAGGGTGAAGTCCACGTAGATGGGGTCCATGGTCTGGAGCGTCACGATGGGGTCTCCCTCCCGCAGGATCTGTCCCAGGTTCACCTGCCTGATGCCGAGGCGGCCCGAAAAGGGGGCGCGGATCGATTTCTTGGCAATGGTGGCCCGGATGTTGTCCACCTGGGCCTGGGCCTGGTTTGCCGTGGCCACGGCGCTGTCGTGGTCGGCCTGGGCGATGATCCCCTCCGCCAGCAACTGGTCCGAGCGGCGCAGGTTGGCGCGGGCCAGTTTCGCCTCGGCCAGGGCGCCCGGCAACTGGGCCTCCTCGTTGCTGGTGTCCTGGCGCAGGAGCAGGGCTCCCCTGGTCACCGGCGCCCCCGCCTCGAAGGCGATCTGCGCCACCTTGCCCGGCAGCTCGGCTGCCACCGTGACCCCCTGCACCGCGGTCAGCGTGCCGACCGACGTGAGGGCCGTCTCCCACGACTCCGCCGTTACCGGCGCCGTTGAAACCGTTTCGGGCGGCGGCACGAACTTCTTGCCGTGATCGATCATGGTGCCGATCTGTAGCGCCTTGATGCCGCCCAGCACGGCAATGACCGTGACCAGGCCGATGATGGTGAGAATGATGCGCTTTTTCATGGTATGGGCAACTCCGTCCGGAATGGAAAATGGTGGCGCCGTCCCTTCTGCGCCGGGCAGCGCCCTATGGTTATAGCATCCTTACCACGCTATGCAATATGGCTTTTGAATCCCCTGTCGGCCGGGGCGTGCCGGGGCAGGCCGAGAATATTCTCCACCTGTAGGGGAATACTGTGCACTCAATGGCGTGATGGGCGGGTGAGTGGCTTGAAATCTCAGTAATATCAACAAGTATCTCTTTGGTACGGGTTGTGAAGAAGGGAGTCATGACAGCGGCAATGATGCCGTATCACACCCCGCAAGGAGAACAGTCATGAAAAAGCATATCGCCACGGCACTCACCCTCACCCTTTTCACTGTCATGCCCGCCCTGGCCGTCGAGCATGGGGCCGTCCACAAGACCATGGACGAACAGTGCATCAAAGAGTGCGAGATGCTGGTGCGGAACTGCGCCCGTGAAACCGACAGCCTCCAGCAGAAGATCGCCCGGCTCCGGGCCGAGATCGGCAAGGGAACGGCCGTCTATGGCGCCGACGAACTGAACCGTCTTGACAAGAAGCTCAAGGAGGCGAACCTGATCCTGAAGAACCTCATGGAAAACCGGTAGGGTCCCGGGGGGCGCCTCCGCTTCCTCGCCTGTCCGCGGCAGGAGGCGTCCCCGGCCCCGGCACGGCCTGGAACACCAGAATCGCCGCGATAGAGCTCCTGTCGTTCCCGATCCCGAACATTCCGTTCATCCGCCCGTCAGATCAGACCAGATCAGGTTCGCCGCAATCCCCCACATGGTGCAGCCCACCACGAGGTCCAGCGCCCGCCAGGCCGCGGGCTTGCGAAAGAGCGGCGTCAGCACCCTGGCCCCGTAGCCGATCCCGTAGAACCAGGTCAGCGAAGCCCCCATGGCCCCCAGGGCGAAGAGGGCCCGGGACCGTCCCGCGAACTGCCCCGCCAGGCTCCCCAGCAACAGCACCGTATCCAGGTAGACGTGGGGATTGAGGAGGCTCAGGGCCAGGGTGGTCAGGACCACCTTGACCGGCCCGTCCAAACTGCCGCCGTCGCCGGCCGCCTCAAGCCTTCCCGGCCGCAGGGCCGCGTGGAACGAGCGGAGCCCGTAGGCAAAGAGAAAGGCCGCCCCGCCCCACAGGGCGAGCCCCATCAGTCGCGGCGACGACCCCACCAGCGTGCCGAAACCACCCGCCCCCAGCCCGATCAGCACCGCGTCGCAGAGGAAGCAGACCGTGCACACCGTAAAGACGTGCTCCCGCTTGAGCCCCTGGCGCAGCACAAAGGCATTCTGGCTTCCGATGGCGATGATCAGTCCGGCCCCGAGGCCGAAGCCGCTCAGAAGCGGCGTAATGGCAAGCTGGCTCGGCATGGTGTGGCGTCCCCTCTCTCGCCCCCTGTTATAGCCGACCGCAGACCCGGACGCAAGACGCACCTCCGTGACGGTGGGGCATTTTTCTTCATGCTGCCGTTTGACTTATGCCCTCCGGGCGGTTACACAGAATTCATGGCACGGGATGGCCGGGGCCGCCCGGGGAGGGAACCATGAACGCACCGCTTCGCACCGTTATCGCCGCACTGCTCGTCGCGGCAGCGCCCGCCGTTGGGAGCACCACCGATACAGGCACCATGATGTGCGCCAAGGGCATCGTCTCCATCGGGACCACGGCAGGGGAAGTGCTGGCCAAGTGCGGCCAGCCCGCCACCGCCACGAACCGCGAAGACAGAAGAGTCGCGCGTGAGTGGCAGAGCAGCGGCGGGCGGAGGCTGACCACCGTTTCTATTGATGACTGGATCTTCAACTTCGGCCCCAACCAGTTCCAGTATCAAGTGATCCTGGAAAACGGCCGGGTGGTGCGGATCGAGAGTTTGGATTACGGATACTGAGCCGTGGAGGGCGAGGCCCAATGTCGTGACATGTTCAACGGTATGCTTGGGGTAATGAAATCTGCGTCATTGAGCGCGAGCGGGGCCGCCAGGAAGCCAGGGCAAGGCGGAAATCGATGAGGCGCTGAGCTGCCACAGCGTACTCTCCCCGGAAGCGGTCTTCTGAGCGCCAGCCCATCAGGTTTTTCCTGTCTTGATGGCTTTAGAATCCCTTGAGACATGGTCTCGATATGTATGTTTGGGGAAACTATGGGGGAATAGTTGATCTGCTCGGTGGCGAGTGAACAAAAAGGGACTCGTCAACAAATTAACATGTCCCCTCAGGGGTACCATCGTGCTGCCGCTGCCGTGAAGCCTCGGTGGAAGAGGCTCTGATCGAGATGTGCCTGGCTGGCGTTTCAGCGCGGCGCATCAAAGGCATTACCGAAATCCTGTGGGGAACCAAGGTCAATCAGCAACCTCAACTAAGAAGGTCTACGCCAAGGTCGAGCAGTGGCGAAACCGCCCCATCAAAGGGGAGTTCCCCTGTGTCTATCCGGACGGCATAGTGCTCAAGAGCCCGTGGGGTGGCGAAGCGACCAATGTATCGTGTCGCCGGCCCTAAGGGCCGAAATGGCTTCAGGCGATAAAACGGTTGAGTGCTTTTTCAGCCTGAGTCTCACCTTTTGTGCCTTCGTCACGATGAGGTTCTGGCCGTAATACATCCGGAATTTTCCAGAAATCCTCCTCCGAGCCTGGTGGTGTTCGGCGTGCAGGGGCCGAACGTCTCTCAACGGCAGGACAGGGCAAGTGGTTGCCGTCTCCTGGTCATGCCATTCTTTTTCCTTCAACGCTATCCGCAAGCTTCTGGGCAATACGTTTTCGGTAGTCAACGATGTCCTTGCGCAAGGATGAGAGGTTGGCTATTTTCGCGTCGATCAGATTGATGTGCTCGTCAAGCATTTCCACCAGGCGGGGGATCATCCGTTCGGTCTGCTTCGCTTCGCCGTAAACTGTATAAAGATCCTGCATCTCCTTGATGGTCAACCCCAGTTCTTTCAGCTTCATGATGAATTTGATCCGACGGATCGTGTAGGGCGTGTAGCCCCGGACCGCTCCGTCAGACCGCTGGACCGATTCGATGATCCCCACTTCCTCCCAGTAGCGGAGGGTCCTCGTCGTCAGGCCAAGGGTGATGGCAACCTCGCCGATGGTCACGACCTCTTCATTGCCGTTTTTTGGGCTATCCATAGGCTTTCCTTTACGTCAAGTTTGAAAAAGACCTTATCCCTGCTCTGTCGGATTGTCAACGATGATAACTCGTTAAAATTGAACGCTATGCCGTAAAAAACATATTTGCAAAAAACAGTTTTAAAAATGCTTGACATGTACGTAAATGAAATGTAGAGAATATTCAAAAAGCTGTTTGATTGTGAGCGCGGGGTGGCTGCGGGGTAATTTCTGTAACATGTCCAAGCCGGTTAATGTGCTGTAATCATGACGTTGGATTGGTGTTGGCTTGTTGGTAAATAACGGGTGAGTGCTTGGCGATTGTGGTGGCTGATTGTTCGTGTGGAGTTACTAACCTTTACGTAATGGCAATCCGCGCGTGCGGTGCAATCAAGGTCTTTTGTCGAGCGTTTTCGCCCGAAGGCAACAATAGAATAGAACGGGGGTTTATATGGCCGGTCTGGCAGAACGAATCAGGAAGAAGAGTTTGTTGCCCAAGGTAATGCAACCGGAGGACACAGTGCAGTTCTTCAGGGACGGCATGGACTTGGGGTGGTCGGGATTCACGCCGGTGGGCTATCCAAAGGTAGTGCCGCTTGCCCTGGCGGACTACGTGGAAAAGAACAATCTTCAGGGAAAGATGCGCTTCAATCTCTTCATAGGTGCCTCCATCGGCGCCGAGGTGGAGGACCGCTGGGCCGCGCTCCAGATGACCGACAAACGCTGGCCCTACCAGACTGGCAAGGTGGTGCAGAGACAGGTCAATGACGGCACGGTGCGGATGGGGGACAAGCATCTCTCCCTCTATGCCCAGGATCTGGCCTACGGTTTCTATACCAAACAGCGCGGCGGTGGATTCGACCTGGGCCTGATCGAAGCCTCGGGGATCACCGAGGACGGATCGATCATCCTCGCCGGCTCCATCGGAGCAGCGACGGAGGTGATCCAGCACTCGGACAGGTTGATCGTCGAGATCAATACGGCGATCCCGTCCTTCGAGGGGATTCACGACATCGTTATGACGGAGAAGCCTCCCTTCAAGAAGCCGTACCTGATCAGCCGGGTCGACGATCGCATCGGCTCTCTCTATGTCCCCTGCGATCCGGACAAGATTGTCGCCGTTGTCGAGTCGACCATGCCCGATCGCGGCCGGGCCCTCTCCCCCCCCGACGAGGTTTCCGAGGAAATCGCCACCTACATCCTCGACTTCTTCCAGGCCGAAGTTAAGGCCGGGCGGCTGCCGAAAAACCTCCTGCCGTTGCAGTCCGGGGTCGGCAACATTGCCAATGCCGTGGTCGGCGGTATGGTCAAGGGGCCGTTCAGTGGCGTCAATGTCTGGACCGAAGTGATCCAGGATACCATGCTTGACTTCTTCGATTCCGGCAAGCTTAACTTCGCCTCCTCGACCTCCCTCTCCCTCTCGGAAGGCGGCTTTCAGCGTCTCTATGCCGACTGGGAGAAGTACACCAGTCGGGTCGTGCTGCGGCCAATGCAGATCAGTAACAATCCGGAGCCCATCCGTCGCCTTGGCGTCATTGCCATGAACACACCGGCGGAGTTTGACATCTACGGTCACGCCAACTCGACCCTGATCAACGGCAGCCGCATGATCAACGGCATCGGCGGCTCCGGCGATTTCCTCCGCAACGCCTATCTTTCGATCATGCACACTCCTTCGACGCGCCCGAGCAAGAGCGATCCGACCGGGATCAGTTGCGTCGTCCCTTTTGCCACTCACGTCGATCATACCGAGCACGATCTCGATATCCTGGTCACCGAGCAGGGGCTGGCCGACCTTCGCGGTCTCTGTCCGCGCGAACGTGCGCGCGAGATCATCGCCAAGTGCGTGCATCCGGATTACCGGCCGATCCTCACCGATTACTACGAGCGGGCCGAAAGGCTCGGCTTCGAGCGCGGCATCGGACACGAACCGCATCTCCTCTTCAAGGCGTTCAAGATGCAGGAGCACTTGGCCGAAAACGGGACCATGAAAATATCCGACTGGAACTAGAGGCACTGATCCGGGTACGTAATTCAACGAGAGGAGGAACTGGCATGGCAGAAACTTACGATTGGAGCAAGATAGCGCAGAACACCAAGTATCTCGAACTGAAACGGAAGAAGAGGATATTCCTCTTCAGTTGGTGGTTCGCGTCAACGGTATTCTATTTCCTGCTGCCCATACTGTCGGGCTATTTCCCTGAGCTGTTCAAGGTCAAGATTGTCGGTGTCATAAACTTCGGTTACCTCTTCATTCTTTCCCAGTTTGTCATGGCCTTTGTCGTGGCAATCATCTACACGAAGACCGCCAATAACGAATTTGACCGACTGACTGACGAACTCGTCAGGGAAATCAGATAGGAGGAAAATCATGCATAACTATATGATTGCAACGCTGCTTGTTTTCCTGTCGCTGGCCACGGCCTCCGTTGCGGCCGAGCCGGCCAAGACATCAGTCCTGGCGCCGGTCGCCACTGCCCCGGTCAGTTCCGTTGCGGTTGCCAAGGATGCTCAGAAAGCGCCGGCACCGGCTCCAACCCAGGCCCCGGCACCAACCCAGGCCCCGGCAAAGGTCAAGCCCAACCGGGCAATTACTATCACCATGTTTATGGCGATAATTGCCATTACGCTCGGTGTCGTTATCTGGGCGGCCAAGCGCACCACGTCGGCTGCCGACTTCTACGCTGCCGGCGGTGGCATCACCGGTCTCCAGAACGGCTGGGCCATCGCCGGCGATTACATGTCCGCCGCCTCGTTCCTGGGCATGTCGGGCCTCATCTCCCTCTACGGGATTGACGGCTTCATGTATGCGGTGGGACCCATGTTCTCGTTCATCGCCATCCTGTTGGTGGTGGCGGAGCCCTGCCGTAATGCCGGCAAGTACACTCTGGGGGATATCCTCTCCTTCCGCGCCGCCCCGAAGACGGTGCGTGGCGTGGCCGCCATCTCCACGGTGACCGTTTCCCTGTTCTATCTCATCGCCCAGATGGTC
>NZ_JCAMRN010000041.1:0-34558 GCF_059620965.1 Geobacter sp. PheSNFMC | reverse complement strand
GCAATCACACAACCGACTTAACTCATGAATTGTTAAGCCCGGCATGGAGACCAGTTCATGTTTTCTGCTTATGATGATTTCATACTGTTGTGCTGTCATAACTGCTCCCCGGTTACACACGCGGATCGAATCGCGATTCTTTGGCCAATTCCTCGAAGAGATGCCTCTCCCTTGCTGAGAGATGCTTCGGCACCACGATACGCACATTCACCAGCAGGTCTCCGTAGCGGCCCGACGCAACCGGCATCCCCTTGCCCCGTACCCGTAAGGTCTGGCCGCTCTGGGTACCGGCCGGCACGGTGAGATTGATCCGGCCATCGATGGTCGGCACCAGTACCTTTGCCCCGAGGGCCGCCTCCCAAGGGGTGATATCGACTGTTGTGGCCAGGTCATGGCCGTTCAGGGTGAAACGGCTGTCGGGAAGAATGCTGACTCGCAGGAACAGGTCGCCGGCATCCCCACCGCCGCTGCCGCTGCCGCCTTGCCCAGCAAGGCGGATCAGGGATCCGTCCGTAACACCCGGTGGGATGGTGACATCATAGCTGCGTCTGGTCCTGGTCGGTCTGCCTCTGCTGTCTGTTTCCACCCGTTCCAGTTCAATGGTTTTCCGGGCGCCATGACAGGCGTCGGCCAGCGTGATACTAATGGAGGTCTCATGGTCGCGGCCTCGCCGCCTCCTGGTGCCGCCGCCCCGGAATTCGGTCTCATCGCCAAAGCTCCATCCGCCGCCGAAGAGGTTCTGGAAGAAGTCACTGAACTGGCCCGGATCGGCAGAGGAGAAGTGGAACCGGACATTGTCACCTCCCTGATACCCCTGATTGGCGAATTGACCATCCCAGCCGCTGCCGAACTGATCGTACTTGGCCCGTTTTTCCGGGTCACCCAGCACCTCGTAGGCCTCGTTGATCTGCTTGAATTTCTCCTCGGCAGTGCTTTCCTTGTTGATGTCGGGATGGTACTTGCGGGCCAGTTTACGGTAGGCCCGCTGGACCTCTTCCTGGGTTGCCGTTTTCCCTACGCCGAGGATGGCGTAATAATCCTGAAACATTGCCATGATCTTCACTCTCGCCAGAAACTATTATTCTTTCTTGTCGTCTTCCGGCCATCTGCGCATGCAGTAGATACACTGTTCAACATGATGCGGAATCGTATCCCGCAGGATTTCCTTCTGAAACTGGACGCCACAGCGCTTCGGAACGGGATAGCGATGCAGTTTGTTGTCTTTGATGAAGTAATGCATGCCATGCTCCTTTCTGGTGCGGCAGCTGGTTCGCTAAGCGAAATTCTCAACATTGTTCACATCGTTCTGTGTCCCGGCCAGAAACTCCAGCACGTTCTGAAGGTTTCGGACTTTCCTCGCCAAGAAATCCTTTTTCTGCGGGTCATCAGTGGTTCTGAATTGGTGTTGCAACTCCTTCACATGCTCTTAACGATCGTAACGGGATTTATTCTCATATGCTTCATCTATCCTTCCTCCGTGTCAGCAAGAAAGAACAAGGGATATTTCCCCCAGAACCAGCGAGGGCCGCATCACGCGGCCCTCAAAACATCCCTGCTGGTTCAGGATACCGGCACCCGGTAGCGGGCATGCCGTCCTTTGTCCGGCTTGGGTAGCCGGATGGTCAGGACCCCGTGTTTGAGGTCCGCCGCAATTGCCTTCTCATCGATTTCGTACGGCAACTGGAGAGTTCTGGCGAAGCTGCCGTACCGGCATTCTGAAATTAGGCACCCATCACCTCCTTTCCGTTCGCGTACCACGTTCTTTTCACCTTTTATCGTTAACCGCCTGCCGACAAGCTCAACCGAGAAATCATCTCTCTTCAGTCCCGGTACTTCTGCCCTGATGATCAGTTCATCAGATGTCTCGTGCATGTCGAGCGACGGGCCACCAAACTGCATGAAGGCTGGCAGGGTGTCGGCCGTGATTCGTTCCGGAGAATGCTCCTCATTTTTTCGCGGCATGAGTCTGGTCAGGAAATGGCCGACTTTGTCATGAACCCGCTCCAGCGCCTCGCTCCATTTCTCGGGCAACAGGTTTGACATTCTGATCACCTCCTCAGCAGACTCCTTTCTCAACCGACCTGGACGGCGATCCGTTTCGGTTTGGCGATTTCGGCCTTCGGTATCCGCAAGGTTAGGATGCCGTTCACATAGTCGGCATGGGCCTTTTCGTGGTCGAGGCTCTCGGGAATGGTGAACTGACGGTAGTAGTTGGCCAGTTCAAATTCCCGGTAGGCCGAGGTTCCCGGCATGGTGTGCTGCGCCGGAGCGCTGATGGTCAGGATGCCTTTTTCCACGTTCACATCGAGAGCATCCTTGGAAGCGCCTGGAATGTCAGCTGTCAGGACCAGACCTTCTTCTGTCTCGATGATATTCACCGCCGGGCGGATATATTTTTCGTTCGACCGCGTCTCTTCACGGGTCTGCACACTCCGTTCGTCGTTTCTTTCCGTCAAGCTGTTGGCTGCCATGATTGATTACCTCCTTTCCGTATCATGTCGTTCGTTATCACGAAAGTTTGATGTCGATTTTTTTTGGTTTGGCATGTTCGGCCTTGGCCAGATTGATCTGCATGATGCCGTCCCTGCAACTGGCCGTGATCTTGTCGGGATCGATGTCAACCGGCAGTTCCAAGGTGCGGGAGAATTTGCCGGATCCGAGTTCGGAGCGGTGTACGATCTGCCCTTCCTTCTCGACGAACGGTTTGCGTTCCCCGCTGATGGTGACCGTGTTCCGCAGTACGGTCAGATCGACATCCTTCGGATCAACGCCGGGAATCAGAGCCTCGATGTAGACATGCCCCTCATCCTCGCTGAAGTTGACCAGCGGGAATCGACGGGTTGTTAGCGGCGAAAGGAATGTCGGTCCAAACGGACGGTTGTAACCAGCGCCACGGAAAGCTTCGTCGATTTCCCTTCTCAGATTGTCCAGTTCTTTGAATACATCCCAGGTTGCCATGTGGATTACCTCCTTTCAATGAGTGATTTTCTGATCAAAAAATAAGTACGCATTTTCAGCGTGTCAAGAGGTGGAAGCTGATTTTTTAAACCGACTCAACCCTACGATATCATGAAGCATATTCTATTTTTATTCTTGAAATCGACGTAATGTTTTGCTATATTTTTAGCAGTCAGCACTATAGAGTGCTAATCATGATACAAGTTTTTAGGAGGTGCGTCATGGTTACCAATCTGCCAGTTGTTGCCGACAGTCTTACCCTCTATCTTTCCGAAATTCGCAAATTCAGATTACTCACCGAAGACGAGGAGAGGAACTACGCCATCAAGTTCTTTGAGGAAAAGGACCTTGAGGCAGCTCATACCCTCATTACTTCAAACCTTCGCTATGTGGTTAAGGTCGCTTCCGAATATCGCCGTTACGGTCTGAAAATGCTCGATCTGATCCAGGAGGGCAATATTGGCCTGATGATGGCGGTTCGCAAATTCAATCCCTATAAAGGGGTTCGGTTGATTTCCTACGCCGTATGGTGGATTCGGGCCTATATCCAGAATTACATTGTTTCCGCTTGGAGCCTGGTAAAAATCGGTACTACGCAAGCACAGAAAAAATTGTTTTATGGGTTACGCAAGACCAAGGAAGCACTGCTTAAATTAATCGGCAGTGATAGCGACACCTTGGAAGTTTCCAGTAAGCTCCATGTGCCAGATCATGAGGTCGTTGAAATGGAGCAACGGCTTAAAGGGGACGTTTCTCTTAATGATGAGCTTTTCGAAAGCGATGGCCTGACGATACTTGATGCAATTGCTGATGACCGGATGAATCAGGAAGAAATGCTAGGCGAGTATCAAAAAGAGCGTGTACTGAAAAAAGCAATTGCTCAAGCTTTGCAGGGGTTGAATGAAAAAGAGAGGTATATTGTTGAACACAGGATCACTAGTGATGATCCCGCAACACTTCAAGATATTGCGGACCACTTTTCAATTTCACGTGAGCGGGTACGCCAGATAGAAGAGCGTGCATTGACAAAACTAAGCAATAGCCTGAAGCCCCAATTATTACTCGCTCACTAGCCAGGAGGTTAATGTTCAACTTGAGTTATTTTGTGAGGGTTGTTTATAATTATTTTAGAGGATTCCGTCATGAGGAGGAGCATAGATCATGATCCATGCGCGATCAACGATACCGAACGTGTGACGAAAATCTTCTTTTAACAGATGGAAAGGAAGAAACACTGGGGAAAAGGAGGTATCCGTCATGAAAGGGAGAATTTACGACAAACTCTGCGCCATTGATGACAGTGGAAGAGCAAGCGCTCTTGCTTCAGAACCAACTGTCTTCTGTGCGCAGTGCGGTGCCGAAGCGCACGACCCGTCGAGCGTCTGTGAGCCGGTGGATATCAAGAGCAGAAAGTAGGAACTTGATGTTTCTGGATTTGAGAAGGTGGGCTTGGTCTTTCAAGCTCACCTTTTTTGCTTATGATGAGGCTGACCACTTCCATTAACAACATTTAGAGTCTTGGGACGGTGCACCATGCGCCGTCCCATTCGTGGAACGTCTAGCTGAATATCATCATGTTGCCGATAATAGCATTCAAGCTACCACTTGGACGCATGGCCTTGGCTGTTTTTACCTTGTCGGGGTGATAGTACCCTCCCATGTCAACGGGTTTTCCCTGGGCACCGAGCAGTTCCTCATTGATCAAGGATTCGTAATTTTCAAATTGACGTGCCACGTTGGCAAAGCGAACCCGAAGCTCCCCGTCTTTTTTCTGTTCTGACAGCGCCTGTGCCCAGTACATGGCAAGGTAGAAATGGCTGCCGCGGTTGTCGATCTGCCCCACCTGGCGGGCAGGCGACTTGTTGGCGTCAAGGAACTTGGCGATGGCCTGATCGAGGGTCTCGGCGAGGACCATGGCCTTGTCGTTTCTGAAGGTGGTTCCGAGATGCTCGAGGGAAGCGGCAAGGGCCGAGAACTCCCCGAGGGAATCCCAACGCAGATATCCTTCCTTGACAAACTGCTGAACATGCTTGGGGGCAGAACCTCCCGCGCCGGTCTCAAACAGACCGCCGCCCGCCAGCAGTGGCACGATGGAGAGCATCTTGGCGCTGGTCCCCAGTTCTAGGATAGGAAAGAGGTCTGTCAGGTAGTCCCGGAGAACGTTGCCTGTGACCGAGATAGTATCCAGCCCTTTGCGGATTCGTTCCAGCGAATAACGCATGGCCTCAGCCGGCGGCAAAATCTTGATTTCGAGGCCAGTGGTGTCGTGATCCTTGAGGTATTTCTCTACCTTGGCAATAACTTGGGCGTCATGGGCTCGATTCTTGTCCAACCAGAAAATGGAATGGGCACCGGTGGCCCTGGCCCGCCTCACGGCTAGCTTGACCCAGTCCTGGATCGGGATGTCCTTCACGCGGGACATCCGCCAGATATCGCCGTCCTCCACCTGGTGCTCCATCAGAACCTTGCCGTTGGCGTCCACCACGCGGACGGTTCCATCGTAAGGGATTTCAAACGTGGTCGGATGGGAACCGTACTCTTCGGCTTTCTGGGCCATGAGACCAACGTTGGGAACGGAGCCCATAGTGGCGGGATCGAAGGCGCCATGTTTTTTGCAGTCCTCGATGATCTCCTTGTACATCGTGGCGTAGCAGCGGTCCGGGATCATTGCCTTGGTATCATGGAGCTGGCCGTCAGGCCCCCACATCTTGCCTCCGTCACGGACAACTACCGGCATGGAGGCGTCAACGATGACGTCGCTGGGCACATGCAGGTTGGTGATACCTTTGTCGGAATCAACCATCGCCAGCTTCGGGCGCTTGGTGTACTCAGACCGGATGTCGGCTTCGATCTCGGCACGCTTTGCTTCCGGCAGGCTCTGGATCTTCTTGTAGAGGTCGCCGAGCCCCATGTTGGGATTGACACCAAGCTCCTTGAAGGTTGCTGCATGCTTCTCAAACACGTCTTTGTAAAAGATGGATACGGCATGACCGAACATGATCGGGTCGGAGACCTTCATCATGGTGGCCTTAAGGTGTAGGGAGAGGAGCAGATCCTGACTTTTGGCATGCTCGATCTGTTCAGTAAAGAACTGGCGAAGCGCCTTTTTGCTCATGAAGGTGCCGTCAAGGATTTCGCCCTTCTCCGCCTTCATCTTGTCTTTCAGGACGGTTGTCTTGCCGTCCTTGTTAATTAGCTCGATCCTGAACTCGAATGCGTCCTCTGCGGTTATGGACTTTTCGTTGCCATAAAAGTCGCCTCCGGTCATATGGGCGACATGTGCACTGGAATCCGGGCTCCAGTGTGCGAGATTGTGCGGATTCTTCTTTGAAAAGTTCTTCACCGACAACGGAGCTCGACGGTCGGAATTACCCTCGCGCAGCACCGGGTTGACGGCACTGCCGAGCACCTTGGCATACCTTTCCTTGACCTCCTTCTCGGCGTCGGTCTTGGGATCCTCAGGATAATCGGGGACATTGTACCCCTGCCTCTGGAGTTCTTTTATGGCCTCTTTAAGCTGAGGGACAGAAGCACTAATATTGGGGAGCTTGATGATATTTGCTTCCGGGCTCTGGGTAAGTTCACCCAACTGGGCCAGTTGATCGGGAATTCTTTGTGCTTCCGTCAGGTTCTCAGGGAAAATGGAAATAATCCTACCAGCAAGTGAGATATTCCGGGTTTCAACCTCAACACCGGTCCCCCTGGTGAACGCCTGAACGATAGGGAGCAACGAGTACGTTGCTAGTGCGGGTGCTTCATCAATTTCCGTCCAGATAATCTTGTGTGTCGCCATGTTGCCTGCCTCCTATCTTGGGGCTAACCCACTGTTTATAGAATAGTTTCAACATAATGGCGGCATATGGAATTTTCAAGGGAGGGGAGAACAGCGGAGAGAAGTTGCCATTAAAGGCGACCATGATCAAACCTGAGAAGATGACTATAATAAGTAACTGAAAGCCCTCGCCGTAGCCCAGGAAATCGCTGCGTGCCGGGGCCATAACATCCAGTGGAGACTAAGTATTTTCCGCAAACGGATGCAAAAACGGATGCTAGGCGCTCCTTCTAGGAGGGAATCATCCCCGACTTCGAGACTTATTCCGTTGATTACTATGAAATGCTGTACAATTAACGTAATTGTTGCACCATGCTTCTCTTGGTTGTACGGTGATTCACGTCCACCCAACTACAAACGGATGCAAAAACGGATGCAATGACCACCAAGGCATAAAAAAAGGACTTAACCATATCGGCTAAGTCCTTGTTTTTTTTGGAGCGGGAAACGGGATTCGAACCCGCGACCTTCAGCTTGGGAAGCTGACACTCTACCACTGAGTTATTCCCGCTCGATAGAGAGGTATGTATTTAGCGCAGGGGATCGGGAGTTGTCAACTGTTTTTTGGCCAGATAGCGCTGTGCCTCGGCGCGGGTGCGGACTTCGCCGGTGCTCTGGGCTGCGCGGAGCAGTTCAACGGCTTCCCCCACCTGTCTGCCCGGGGGCAAGCCGAGAAGGGTCATGATGTCGTCGCCGGTGAGGAGGAGCAAGCCGCCGCGGGGAATATGATGATGTGTCAAATAGGTGGCAAGGTGGCGGCATCCGTCCTCCGGCAGGATGCCTTCCGCCAGGGGGAGGATGAGCTGTTCGCAGCCGGCCGGCTCACGGTGGCGGAAGAGAGTAAAGAGGGCGTGCGGGTCCGGCGCGGCGGCAGGGGCAGGCCAGATAAGGCGGGCCGAGGAGCAGAGCAGCTCCAGAAGCCGAGTGGCGGTCTTGCCGAGCATGAGCCGTTGCGATGCGGTGCCTGCGGGGATGCCCGCGCCGTTCAGGAAGGCGGCGAGCTTCGCCAGGGCGCGGATGGTGATGCCGGGCTGAGCCTCCTGCTGCAGCCGCGCCCGAACCAGCTCCGCATCGGTGCCGAAGGGAGAGAGGTCCCCACAGAGAGCCTCGACCCGGCCAAGTACGCCGGCTGCGGTATCGGCGGGAAGGTCGTCGGTACCGAAGATGGCGCCCATTACGCCGGCGCGGGTCATCTGGAGGACAGAGGAAACCGCGTGCGGCAGGTCAAGCATCCGGATGAGTTCGTCCCGGATCCGCTCCCCGGCCACGGTGGCCAGGAGCGGCGCATGGTCGGGGATGAGCGCCAGGGTTGCGGCGTGGATATCGAAGTCGAGATGGGCGGCAAAGCGGTAGGCACGCACGATCCTGAGCGGATCGGCGGCAAAGGCATCGGCAGAGCAGGCACGGATGACACGCTGCGCCAGGTCGACGGCTCCGTCCAGGGGGTCCAGCAGGTTACCCGGAGCGCAGGACACGGCAAGGGCGTTGATGGTGAAATCGCGCAGGGCGAGGTCGGCAGCAATGGTTCCGCCCTGAAGGGGAGCGAAATCGCAGATGTCCCCCTCCCCCTTCAGCGCGACGCGGGCATGGCCCCGCTCTTCGTCGAGGGGGAAGAAGCTGCCGCCGATCCGGGCGGCAACGGCCCGGGGCAGGTCTTCCCCGCCGGGGCCGACCACGATGTCAATGTCATTGGACGGCCTCGCCAGCAGGGCATCGCGGATGCACCCACCCACGAACCACGCGCTGAAGCCCCCCTGCCGGGCAAGGGACGCTATCAGGGTCGGCAATGGCGCGGCGAGAAAAGAAAGGATTCGTTGGTCCATGGTTCGAGCTTACCGCCCGACCGGGGTGGAGGCAACAAAAAAGCCCGCGCAAGGCGGGCTTT
Source organism: Geobacter sp. PheSNFMC (assembly GCF_059620965.1). Classification (NCBI taxonomy): domain Bacteria; kingdom Pseudomonadati; phylum Thermodesulfobacteriota; class Desulfuromonadia; order Geobacterales; family Geobacteraceae; genus Geobacter; species Geobacter sp. PheSNFMC. The sequence continues at coordinate 25,883 of NZ_JCAMRN010000041.1, read as the reverse complement.
CAAGTAGCGAATAGCGGAGTCCGTCAGGCGGTGACCCCGTTGCGCATGCTGATAAGCATCTTTTCCGCCACGTCCCGGGCGCTGACGTTGTACTCGCCCGCAGCGATTTGTTTTTTGAGTTCTTCCACCTTTTCGACCCTGACGTCGGGCATGGTGCGCAGGGTCGCGTTGGCCTTGACGAGCCGCTCCGCATTGCGGGAAAGGTCGACCGTGTCGGTAACCTGACCGCCGGCGGCGCCCGTCTTGCGCGCATCGGCACCCGCAGCCTGAGACGTCTCGCCCTTGACTTGGTTAACGGTCGCTACAGGGGGATTGGTATCGATTTTCATGGCGCACATGCCTCCCTCGCCTCCATTCACGCTTTTGATTACTATATCGGCATGCCTCCAAAAAATCTTTAGAAAAAAATGACACGGCCAAAAAAAATTTTCCTAAAAATGCCCTTTTTGCGTCAATTCGCCGACACACGTTGATCCCCGTAGCCGGTGAGCTCAACATAACCTGACCCGGCAATCCCTTTACCGGCGCTGCTTCGCACCTCCACGGCACCTTCCCAGTAGCGGATGGTGGTGAACAGTTCCTGATCTGGCAGACGCGGCACAATGTCCAGATCAATCCCCTCGGCAGGGACGCGAAGACGCCAGCGCGAGGGGTAGCGGGCGCCACCTGCAGGGCTGGACCACCAGGACAGGGTTTCGAGTGTTGCGGCAGCGGCCGCCAGGTGCCGGTAGGAGCCGTCGGCGGCCACAATGGTGCCGGCGCTGGCCGGGTCGGTGGTCCCGTCCCGGCGCCGGAGTCGATAGTACATGAGATCGCGGCCGTCGTTCAGGTGGAGGGCGATCCAGTCCCAGCCGGTCTGGTCCGGGGCGAGGGCGCTGGTACTCCACTCCCGGTCGAGCCAGGAAAGACCCGAGACGGTGAAGGTCGTGCCGCCGGCACGAATGGTGCCGGATGTCTCCATGCGGGGCAGCGAATAGTAATAGGAGGCGTTGCCCGGCTCACCCCCCTTGCGGCTGAGCCCCCCTGCCCCGTTGAGGACCTCCGGCTTCACGGCCCGCAGGGTCAGGTCGATCCCCCAGTCTTCCCCGTTGCCCGTGAGCCGCACGGTCCAGGGGCGGGTCGCCACCTCCACGGCCTGCCAGTCTTCGAGCCATACACGCAGGGGACGGCCACCGGCACCGGCGAGCCCCAGTGCTTCACGGCTCAGGCGCTCGGCATGCCTGAATCGCCTGCCCGTCACGTCGGTGAGGGCCAGGTGGGCCATCCAGACCTCGCCGGCACCCCAGCTCGAGTCCCGCGCCACGGGCCGGGGCCGGAGCGCCACCCGGAAAAAGGTGAACTGGTACCCGAACGATCGGCCCGCGGCATCGGCCAGATTGCCGGTGAAGTACCACCACTCGTTGCGAAAGCCGTCATGGGGGCCGTGATCGGCCGGAAAACTGAAACGGCGGGGCTCCAGGGCCCGGAGAAAGCCGTCGGGAGAAGCGCCGCCCAGAGCCCGCGCCACGGAGAGCCGGGCCGGCGCCGGTTCGGGCCGCTGCTGCCGGAGAACCTGCGTCAGCCCGACCGCCAGAACGATCAGGGCGATGCCTGCGATCAGGAACCTGGCTGGAGCGCCCATGCTACTCATCCTCCTTGAAGGCAAGGGCCGGGGGGATGCGGGCGGTGATGAGGGCGGGCACGATCCCCGCCACGATCGCGGCGCCGACCGCCAGCACGATGGCCTGCCAGAAGATCGTCGGGGACAGGGAGAATTCCATTGTCCAGCCGAAGGACCGGCGGTTAACGGCAAAGATGAGGACAGCGGCCTGAAGGATGCCGAGCGGCAGCGACAGAAGCCCCGCCGTGAGCCCCACGAGCCCGGTTTCCCCGCAGACCACCCCCCAGAGTTCGGCCGGGGTGAGTCCCATGGCCCGCAGCACGGCCAGTTCACGCGCCCGCTCCACCTGCATGGCCATGAGGGCCGAAAGGATGCCGACCACGGCCACCACCACGGTCAGCAGGCGCAGCACGCCGGTGATGACGAAGGTCCGGTCGAACACCGCCACGGATGCCTCATACAACTCGCGGCTGGAAATAATGCTGACCCGGGCGCTGCCGCTGCAGGCGCGGGCCGCCTCGGCCAACTGCGCTGCGGAGATGCCCGGCGTCGCATACAACCCCATGCCGTCCACGCTCCAATCGTCCCAGTAGCGGTTGAAGGCGCCCCGGTCCATGGCCACGAAACCGCTGTCCGAGCCGTAATCGTAGAACACGCCGGCCACGGTAAAGTCCCGCTCGCCCCGGTCGGTCCGCAGCCGCACGGCATCGCCGAGTCCGAGACGGTGACGGAAGGCAAAGGGCTCGGACACGATGATCCCTTCGCCGCTGTTGAAGGACTGCCAGGCCAGGTCCGGCGTTCCCTCCTTGAGGCGAAAACCATCGAAGGTACGCCGGGGGATGCCGAGCACCAGCAGATCGGTCTCCCCTCCGGCCGACTGGATGGTGATCCTCCGGGTGGTACTGACCGCGGCGGCGCCCGGAACCGCACGGAGCCGCTCCACCAGGGCCGGATCCAGCGGCGGTTTGCCGCGCCCCGTGCCGGTGCCGGCGGTGGTCACGTAGATGTCGGCCTTGAGCCTCCCAGCCAGCCATTGCTGCACGGTGTGGCGGAAGCTGTCCACCATGATCCCCACGCCAATGGTGGCCGACACAGCCACCACCAGGGCAGCCGTTGCCACGCCGGTGCGGGAGAGAGAAACAACGACGCCCCGGGCGGCCATGCGGCCCAGGTTGCCGAAGAGCAGCCCCATGGGCGGTTTCATGGCGCGGGACACCAGGACCGTGCCGAAAGGAACCGTCAGGGCATAGCCGAGGATGAGCGCGAAAAGCCCCGTGAACCCCGCCGCGAGGCCGCCGAATCCCGTTGCCAGGAGCAGTGCGCCCCCGAGCATGGCCACCAGCCCGGCAAGGGCCGCACGGGGTACGTGCCGACGGGTACGGGCCTCGATGAATGAGCGGGACAGGACGGCGCGCGGCGGCGCGGCAGTCGCCTCCAGGGCGGGCGGAACCGCTGCCGCCACAGTGGCCGCGATGCCCAGGAGACACCCCTTGGCCAGGGTTGCCGCCGAAAGCGCAACCTGCTGCACCTCCAGTACGAAGTAGAGGTCATTGATGGTGCGGGTGACGAGACGGGTGAGCACCTCTCCCAGGGCGAGGCCGAGGGCGATCCCCGCGGCCGTGCCGATGAGGCCGGTCAGCAGGGCTTCGACGCAGACCTGGCCGAAGATTTCCCTGCGGGTGACCCCCATGGCCCGCATGAGCCCAATCAGGCGCCGCCGGCGGACCACGGCGAAGGTGGTGGCGTTGTAGATGAGGAACATCCCCACCAGCAGGGCCAGGAAACTGAGGGCGGTGAGGTTGAGGCGGAACGCCCGGGTCATCCGGTCCATGGCCCCGGCCCGGGCACCGGCCGGGATGAGCGTGGCCCCCGGAGGCAGGGCGCCCACCCCTTTCCCGTCGGCCAGGATCAAGTCGATGCGGGAGAGCCGCCCCGCCATGCCCAGGAGTTCCTGGGCCGTGGCAATGTCGGTCACCAGCACCGATGCCAGCCCCTGGCGGGCCAGCTCATCGCCGGCCTCCAGATAGCCGGCCAGCACCACGGAACGGGAAACGCCACCCACGTCGAGCCGGAGAGGTTTGCCCACTGCCGCGCCGACACGTTCCGCCGTCTCCCGCAAAAGCAGGCCCGTTGCCGGCGTTCCCATGAGGGCCGCCAGATCGACGCTGCCCCCGACCGGGGCGGTATGGGAGCGAAAGGGCGCCTCGGCCAGGGGATCGATGCCGATCAGGTGAAGAGTGGTGCCGGGACGGCCCGTGACCGAGACCACTCCCTCCACCACCGGAGCTGCCGGCCGGACCCCGCGCTCGATACGGATAATGCGGTAAAGATCCTCGTCGAGCCCCCGGGGCCCGCCCACGATCTGATGGCTGGCCTTCCCCGCCGCGGCCTCGGCGGCCAACTGAAAGGCCCGGTGCGCACTCTCGTTGGCCACGTCCACGGCAGTGACCACCGCCACCCCCAGGGCCACGCCGATGACCGACAGGAAGGCGAGCAGCGGATGGCGCAGCAGGTGTCGTGCGCCGGCGCGCCACAGAATCATGGCGGCGCCCCCCCGGCCATTCTCTCCTCCAGCAGGCCGTCGCGGATGCAGACCACCCGGTCGGCGAGGCGCGCCACCTCGTTGCTGTGGGTCACCATCACGAGCGTTGTGCCCCAACGCCGGACCAGATCTTCAAAAAGCGCCAGAACCTGGGCTCCACTCTCGGCATCCAGGTTGCCGGTCGGCTCATCGGCCAGCACCAGTGACGGCTGATGGACAAGCGCCCGGGCCACGGCCACCCGCTGCTGTTCACCACCGGACAACCGGTCCGGATAGCCTGCGGCCCGGTCACCGAGCCCCACGGCATCCAGCAGTTCCGCCGCCCGTGCCCGGCCCGCCCTATCGTCAGCTCCTGCCAGCTCCAGGGGGAGCAGCAGGTTCTCCAGTACCGTCAGGGTGGGAATCAGGTTGTAAAACTGGAATACGAAGCCGATCCGGTTCCGGCGGAACAGAGTCCGCTCCCGCTCGGTCATCCGGTTGATGGGAAGGCCGTCCACCTTTACCTCGCCCCGGTCGGGCAGGTCGATGCCGGCCATGAGGTTCAGGAGCGTGGATTTGCCCGAGCCGCTGCGCCCCAGGAGCGCCAGCCACTCACCGCGCGCAATCCCGAGCTCGGCTCCGCGCAGGACGATCCGCTCCCGGTCGCCCTCCCGATAGCTCTTGTGGATGTGGTCAAGCAGAACAAGATGGCCCATGAAAAACGCTCCGGGACAGGTAGTTTCGAAGATAATAGCACAGGGTGTAAACGGCTCAATTATTGTATATCAATATCAACTCACCCGTTGACGCAATCATGCAGAACCGCTAGAGTGGAGCGATGCTACCGGTGGCCGACGACAAGAAACATACCCCGCCCGAGACTACGCCAGCCAGCCATTTCGCGCCGGCCGAACGCGCCTCTGACCGCCAGGTGGCGGAGGTAAGCGAGCGGGTTCTCGTTGACCGGGCACTCGGCGCGCTGATCGAGGCATTGCCCGACTACATCCTCGTCCTGAACCGCGAGCGTCAGGTCGTGGCAGCCAACCAGCGGCTCCTGGAGGCCTTCGGCCTCACGGACATGGGTGCAGTCCTGGGCAAACGCCCCGGCGAAGCCTTCGGCTGCATCTTCGCCTCAGACGGCCCCGGCGGGTGCGGCACCGATCACCACTGCTCGGTCTGCGGAGCAGTCCGGTCGATCTTGGAATGCCAGGAGAACAATGCCCCCAGCTGCCATGAATGCCGCATTACCCTCAACCGCGCGGGTGGGCTTTCCCTTGACCTGGAAGTACTCTCCAATCCGGCCCAGGTGGACGGCATCCCCGTGACGGTCTGCATCATCCGCGACATCAGCGACCGCAAGCGGCGCAGCATCCTGGAGCGGGTGTTTTTTCACGACGTCATCAATACGGTGGGAGGGCTGCACGGCATCGCCGCGCTGCTGGCCGAAGGGAAAGGGATCTCGCCGGAGAAGGAAGCCGAGTACAAAGAGTGGATGGTGCACCTGTCGAACCGCCTCATCGACGAGATCAACCACCACCGCAAGCTGCTTGCCGCCGAGAGGGGAGAATTCCGGCCCGACCTGGGCATGGTGGACGTGCAGCAACTGGCGCGCGAGGTTCAGGCCTTGTACGTGAACCACGACATTGCCCGGGGACGCAGGCTCGTGCTCGGCCCGCTGGCGGAACTGACCATCGTGAGCGATCTCCAGATCCTGCGGCGCATTCTCGGCAATCTGGTCAAAAACGCCCTCGAAGCGACGCCCGAGGGAGGAACCGTCACCATTGCCGCGCGCCAGGAAGGGGACGGGGTCAGCTTCACCGTTCACAATCCGGGCCTGATTCCGCCGGAGGTCCAGTTGCAGATCTTCCAGCGCTCTTTCAGCACCAAGGAGGGCACCGGCCGCGGCATCGGCACATACAGCGTCCGCCTCTTCGGCGAACGCTACCTGAAGGGCACCATCACCTTCACGAGCACCGAGCGCGAAGGCACCACCTTTACCGCCAGCTTCCCCAGGCAGATATCCTGAACCCGCTTACCCGAGCCGCTCTTCCAGCCGGCGGAAATACTCCCTGCGGCACCAGTTCTCCACGGCCACCATGGCCCGGAACGCGTCGGCAAAGTCCGTCTCTCCCACCGTAAAGACCCCGTGGCCATAGACCACCGCCTTGCGCGGACCCGCGATCGCCGGCGGCACCCTCCTGGCAAGCCCGCCGGCGCCGATCTCGCCCGCCACCACCGGCGTATCGCCGAGGAACCGCACCCGGTCGCACTCCTTCCAGCAGTCGGTAATGGCGCACCCTTCTTCCGCGCACTCCATGCTCATGATCACCGCGAACTTGGGGTGGCCGTGAAGGATGGTCGCAGCGCCGGTTGCCTCGTAAATCCGCCGGTGGGCCAGGAGTTCGCTGGAGGCGGTAATGCCGAAGGTGGATGAATTGTCCGTGGGGACCGGGTCGATGCAGCCGGCCAGGGAATCCAGGCTCGCCGCGGTCTGGGAGATGTAGATCACCTCGCCGGCACGGTATGAGATGTTGCCGAAGAAGGAATCCACCAGCCCCCGCTCAACCGTGTAGCGCCCCACCGTGGCGATTTCGTCGAGGATCTCGTCCCGCTCCGCCAAGGGACCGGGCCGGAACGCGAGCCCTTCATGCGTAAGCGGCCGGAGCCACTGGCTGCGGAACGCGGCAAAGGCCTCCGCCTCCCCCGGCAGGATGAAGCCGTGGTGAAGCACATCCTGGAGATACTTCACGAAGGTCGAATGAAACACCGAGGAATAGTTGATGTAGGCCTGTTCCACGGTAAGGGCACCGGTGGCCACGATCCCTACCCCTTCCACGACCACTCCCTTGCGGCTGCCAAGGAGGCGGGCGATAAGGGGAGCGGGATCGGCGCCAAGGTCGCTGCGGCGCAGAAAGGGGATATCGTGCAGAAAGGTCCGGGTTTCCGTGTCACGGGGCACGATGCACGACTCCCCGGCCGGGGCGCGGGCCACCAGGAAATCGGCAAAGGGGAGCGAAGGACAGGCCACCACCATGCCGAGGCAGGTGAGCCGGGACAGGACGTCTCCGGCAAGCCGGGCCAGGTCAGGGGCACCCTCGGCAATGAGGACGTCGTCCTGGGCTGCGATGGCTATGCCTTGGGCAAGGGCCGAACGGTCGGCAATGAGTTTGTTCGTGTAGACAGATACCTGGTCACGCATATACTTACCCGTTTATTTCACTGCTACCGACAACCAATGCCGGCCAGCAAAAAATCGTTATTCGACAAGCAGATAAATAAGCATTGCTCACGTATCGGCTCAGGTCACCAAGGCAATCAGGGTTGCGTAAGCAGAAAGTCCGGATCAGCAAAGGTCCCTGCCGGCGTGAGCCCCCGAATCCGGTAGTACTTCTGAAGCTCCTCGTCGAACCGGGCACGGTCGATGGGGGGAATGTCGACCCCTTCGCCGCTGGAGCCGGGCTCCGCAAAAAACCTCGCGGGCAGACAATCATCCTTCACATCAAACCCGTTCGCACAGTTGTAGAACCGTTCGGTGAGACAGATCCGCCGCCCGATCTCCTTGAGGGACTGGGGCGTGTACTCGATGCCGGTTGCGGCGGAGAGCAGTTCGGCATATTCTTCCAGCGTTGCGCCGAAAAAGGAGAACTTGCAGGCCACCAGGGAGTCGATGGCGGCATTGGTGTCTTCGGCAATGGCAATGATCCGCGCCTTGCCCGAAAACGAGAAACGGTCGGTGGCCACGGGCTTGCGCAGAATCTCGTGGGAGATGGGATAGGCCCTCAGGTGACACCCCCCGCGATTGCTCGTACAGTAGGCAAGGGCCATGCCGTAGGCGCCGCGGGGGTCATATGCCGGCAACTCCAGCCCCTTGACCTCCATGGACAGCTCGGGGCGGCCCAATGCCCGGGCCGCGCGCCGCGATCCCAGGGAGAGCAACTCCCCGTCCTCCCGGCGAAAGGCCGTGTCGGCCAGCAGTCGCTGCACTTCCTCCCCGCCGGGGAAGCGGCCCCGGACCTCGCCCCAGGCCGAGAGCGTTGCGGCTGCGGAGATGGTGTCCATGCCCAGCTCGTTGCACAGGGTATTGGACTTGACGATGGCGTCGAGGCTCGCGATGCCATTCAATGCCCCGAAATGGGAAACCGTCTCGTATTCAGGGAGATGCTCGCCCCGGGGCGTGCTCTTTTTGCACTGGATGGGGCAGCCGTAGCAGCCGTCCTTTTTTGCCTGATAGGCGCTCCGGATGGCCGGGCCCGAATAGTTTGCCGATCCCTCGAAGACCGTATGGCGGAAGTTTTCCGTTGGGGCCATGCGCCGCTGGCGCATGAGGTCCACCAGGGCCGGGGTGCCGTACTCGGCAATGCCCAGTTCGCCAAAGATGACGGGCGAGGCCCGGAACAGGCGCATCACGTCCTGCCGCGCCCGGTCGAACCGCTCCCGATCCGCAACCGCCACGGGAATATCGCCGTTCACCACGACCGCCTTGAGCCCCTTGGCCCCCATGACCGCGCCAAGCCCTCCGCGCCCTACCGAATTGCCTTCGCCCATCATGATATTGGCAAAAAGAACCCCGTTCTCGCCGGCAGGTCCGATGGCGGCCACACTGCCCCGCCCTGACAGGGCCGCAACGGTTTCAGGCACCGTCCTGCCCCAAAGCTCGGGCACGTCCACAAACTCGACCCCGTCTGCCGTTACGACCAGGGCCACCGGCGTCTCGCTCCGACCGGACAGACGCAGAGCATCCACACCGGCGCCTTTGAGGCGCCAGGCGAACCGGCCGCCGGCGGAACAATCGTAAATGGTGCCGGTCAGGGGCGAGCGGGACACCACCGTGAGCCGGGCCGCCGTGGGCGCAGGGGTACCACACAGGGGCCCCGCGGCAAAGATGAGCGGCATGGCCGGGTCAAAGGGATCAAGGGTATGGAAACCGCGCATGAGACGGACCCCGAGCCCTCTACCCCCCAGATAGGCATGCAGGAGCTCAGCCGACAGATCCTCGCGCCATGCGGTGCGGGACGTGAGATCAATATTCAGAATTGCATCGGCCCAGCCAAGCATATACTTACCCGCTTACCATCGCTTTTGATTTACGCAATGAAAAATAGATACACTCACTGCAATTCATGCTCAGCTAAACAACGACAGGGCCACCAGGGCGTCATAGGAGTCGACCAGATAGTCGGCGTCGGCAATCTCGCTCAGTTCGCCATATCCCCAGGTACACCCCACGGTGGTAACGCCCGCCCCTTTGCCGGCGGCCACGTCATTGATACTGTCACCGATAATGACAGCCCGTTCCCGCGGCACGCCGAAGTCCATCAACAGCTTCAGTACAGGCTCCGGCGACGGCTTGCGCGCGGGAAGCGAGTCCGCCCCCACGATCTCCTCGAACCAGTGCTCGGCCCCCAGGGCCCCGAGCACGCAGCGGCAGAGATCGACGTTCTTGTTGGAGATGACCGCCATCCGCTTGCCCTGCGCGCGAAACCGGGCCAGCGCCTCCAGGGCACCCGGATAGAAGGCCGTGCGCACCGCGATGTGTTCCCGGTTGTAGCCGAGGAAGAGCTCCAGCCCGCGCTCGATCTCGGCCGGTGCGGCGCAGGGCATGGCGCGCTCTACCAGCCGCCGCGCCCCCTGCCCCACCATGATGCGGACGGCATTGCGGGTGAGACGTTCCCGACCCAGGGCGGAGAGCATATGGTTCACGGCAGCGGTGAGATCGTCGAGGGAGTCGATAAGGGTTCCGTCAAGGTCGAAGATGAGAAGATCGATTGCAGGGGGCACGGCCGGGCTCCGTCATGTGATGTCGACTCACCACCTGACTATAATTGGTTTCCGTGCCCCACCGCAACAGAAAAGCCCGTCCGCTGCCGGACGGGCTTTGCAGCACCGGGCGCGCTCCGCGTCAGTACTCCTTGAGGTTGCTGAATTCGCCCCAGGCCAGATAGGTCTTGGGCTCCTGGACGAACGAGTAGATATTTTCAACAATGCTCAGGTGCTTCCGCTCCTCGTCGGCGAGCTTGAGCAGAATGGCGCGCGTGTCCTCCCGGTCCGCCTTGGCGGCCAGGTCCTCGTAAAACTTGATGCTTTCCTCTTCCTCTTTCACCACGTGCCGGTAGCCGTCCGGATCGCGCCGCAACTCCGCCACCAGATCGCGTTTGCCGAGCAGCGGCTTGAACACGCACAAAGCTTCATCCAGGGCCGTGAACTCGGTCGTGGCGGCATCGGCATCGCCAAGCACGGCAACGAGCTTGTCGTAATGCTCCTTTTCAGCCGCGGCCAGCAATCCGAAGATGTTCCTCAACTCTTCCACCGGCGCGGCAGCCGCCAGTTGGCTGTAATGGGCGGCTGCCTCTTCTTCCATCCTGAGAGCGCAGTCGATGATGTTCATATTCAAGCCCCCTTTCCATGAAGTGACGTACACCTATCTACCTACTGAAAGCATACCAGATTACTCCGTTTTTTCACGAAACCCGGGTGGACAAGAACGGCCTTAAAATAAAAAAGGCGCCATTGCCGGCGCCCCTTATGGTGCATCTATTCCCACTCGATGGTGGCGGGAGGTTTGCTGGAGATGTCGTACACCACCCGGTTGACCCCCTTGACCTCGTTGATGATCCGGCCCGAGATGCGGGCCATGTCCTCGTAGGGCAAGGGGTACCAGCCCGCGGTCATGAAGTCCTTGGTTTCCACGGCCCGCAGGGCGATCACGTACTCGTAGGTCCGGCCGTCCCCCATGACCCCTACGCTCTTCACGGGGAGAAAGACGGCAAAGGCCTGGCTGATCTTGTCGTAGTGGCCAGCGGCGTAGAGCTCCTCGATGTAGATGGCGTCGGCCCGGCGCAGGATGTCGGCATACTCCTTCTTCACCTCGCCGAGGATCCTGACTCCCAGCCCCGGTCCGGGGAAGGGATGGCGCCAGACCATCTGGCGGGGCAGTCCCAGTTCCTCGCCGATGGCCCGCACCTCGTCCTTGAACAGCTCCCGCAGGGGTTCGAGAAGTTTGAGCTTCATGTACTCGGGAAGCCCGCCCACGTTGTGATGGCTCTTGATGTTGTGGGCCTTGCCGGTTTTGGCCCCGGCGCTCTCGATGACATCCGGGTAGATGGTCCCCTGGGCCAGCCAGGTGGCACCCTCGATGCGGCTCGACTCCTCTTCGAAGATCTCCACGAAGAGGTTGCCGATGATCTTGCGCTTTTTCTCAGGGTCGGCCTCGCCTGCCAGGGCGGACAGGAACCGCTGCTCGGCATCGACCCGGATCACCTTGACGCCCAGGTTCTCGGCAAAGGTGGCCATGACCTGGTCACCCTCGGCGAGGCGCAGCAGGCCGTTGTCCACGAAGACGCAGGTGAGCTGGTCGCCGATGGCCCGATGGATGAGGGCCGCCGCCACCGACGAATCAACGCCGCCCGAAAGCCCGAGGATGACCCGCTCCCGGCCCACCTGGGCCCGGATGCGGTTCACGGCATCATCAATGATGTGTCCGGGGGTCCACTGGCCGGTGCAGCCACAGATCTTGCGGACAAAGGTATCGATGAGGATCTCGCCCCGGGGCGTGTGATTCACTTCCGGGTGGAACTGGACGCCGTAAAGGTTGCGCGCCGTGTCCTGGATGGCGCAGACCGGCGCGTTGGCCGTTTCCGCCACCACCTGGAACCCCTGGGGCATCCGGGAGACGTGGTCGCCGTGGCTCATCCAGACCGGACTTTTCCCTTCCACGAAGAACCCTTCGAAAAGAGGGCCGGGCGTTCCCGCAGCCAGCAGGTCGGCATGGCCGAACTCGCGCTTGCCCGCGGGCACCACCTCGCCGCCGAAGTGGCGGCTCATGAGCTGCATGCCGTAGCAGATGCCCAGCACCGGCACGCCCAGATCAAAGAGCGCCTCTTCCACTGCCGGCGCCCCTTCCTCGTAGACCGACGTGGGCCCGCCCGAGAGGATGATCCCCTTGGGCCCGAAGGCGCGGATGGCTTCCAGCCCCATGTCAAAGGGGTGCAGCTCGCAGTAGACGTGGGCCTCGCGCACCCGCCGGGCAATGAGCTGGGTGTACTGGGAGCCGAAGTCCAGGATCAGGATTTTTTCAGTATGGATGTCGGTGCTCATCGAACGTTCTCGACCCGGTAGTTCGGGGCCTCCTTGGTGATCATGACGTCATGGACGTGGGATTCCTTGAGACCCGCGCCGGTGATCCTGATGAAGTGCCCCTTTTCCTGGAGCTCCCGCACGGTGCGGCAGCCGGTGTACCCCATGCCGGCCCGCAGTCCGCCCATGAGCTGATGGACGTTGGCGGAGAGCGGTCCGCGCAGCGGCACCATCCCCTCGATCCCCTCGGGAACGAGCTTCACTTCACTCTCCACATCGCTCTGGAAGTAGCGGTCCTTGCTCCCCTGCTTCATGGCGCCGATGGAGCCCATGCCACGGTAGCTCTTGTAGGCCCGGCCCTGGTAGAGGATGGTGTCGCCGGGCGACTCCTCGGTGCCGGCAAAGAGGGAGCCGATCATGATGACATCGGCACCGGCGGCCACGGCCTTGGTCACGTCGCCGGAGTACTTGACGCCGCCGTCCGCGATGAGGGGGACGTCGTACTTGCGGGCAACCTTGGCGCACTGGGCGATGGCGCTGATCTGGGGCACGCCGACCCCGGCCACCACGCGGGTGGTGCAGATGGAACCCGGTCCGATCCCCACCTTGATGGCGTCGACACCGGCCTTGATGAGTGCCTCGGCTGCCTCGGCAGTGGCGATGTTGCCGGCGATGAGCTCGACCCCGGGGAAGTTCGCCTTGACGGCCCGGATGGCATCGAGGACCCCCTGGGAGTGACCATGGGCCGTGTCCACCACGATGACGTCGACCCCGGCCTTGACCAGGGCATCAACACGGGCCTCCATGTCGCCGGAGGGGCCGACGGCGGCGCCGACCCGCAGGCGCCCCAGGGCATCCTTGCAGGCATTGGGGTATTTTCTGACCTTCTCGATATCCTTGATGGTGATGAGCCCCTTCAGGTTCTTCTCCTCATCCACCACCAGCAGCTTCTCGACCCGGGTATGCTTGAGGTGCTCCTTGGCTTCCTCAAGGGTGGTGCCGACCGCTACGGTCACGAGCCGACGCTTGGTCATGCGGGCGGAAATGGGAAGGTCCAGGTTGGTTTCGAAACGGAGGTCGCGGTTGGTGAGGATGCCGACCAGCTTGCCCTTGGAGTTGGTGACGGGAACGCCGGAGATCCGGTACTTCTCCATGATGGCCAGGGCCTCGTGGATTTTCTGGTTGGGCCGCATGGTGATGGGGTCCACGATCATGCCGGACTCGCTCTTTTTGACCTTGTCCACCTCCATGGCCTGCTCTTCGATGGTGAGGTTCTTGTGGATAATGCCGAGCCCCCCCTCGCGGGCCATGCAGATGGCGGTCCGCGCCTCGGTTACCGTGTCCATGGCTGCCGAGACGAGGGGAATGTTGAGGGTAATGTTCCTGGTCAGACGGGTGTTGAGGGAGACATCGCGGGGAAGGACTTGAGAGTGGGCGGGAACGAGCAGAACGTCGTCGAACGTCAGACCTTCCGGAATCAATTCATCTAACATCGCGGACTCCTTTTATGGTGGGTCTCAAAGTATTAACCGGAAAGGATAGTGAAGGGACCAGGATGAGTCAAGGGGAAAAACCGGGACCGGAGAACACGCTCCGTATACGGTCCCCGGCCCCGATGCGCGGTCAGAGGGGCGTGAAGTCACCCGCCATACCCGGTAACGCCGCCACGATCAGCCTCACCGCCTGTTCCAGGTCGGAGAGGGAGATGACCTCCACCGGCGTATGCATGTAGCGGAGCGGCAGCTTGACCAGAGCGGTGGCAACGCCGCCGCGGGAGATCTGCATGACGTTGGCGTCGGTGCCGGAGGCCCGGGGGATGCCCGTGTACTGGACAGCGATAGCCTCGCGTTCCGCCGTTGAGGAGAGCAGATCAAAGAGAGGCGGATTGATATTGGCCCCCCGGGGCAGGATCGGCCCCTTGCCGAGCTTGACCTCGCCGTTGTGCTTCTTCTCCACGTCGGGCTGATCAGTGGCAAAGTCCACTTCCACACAGATGCCCACGTGGGGATTGACGCTGTAGGCGCTGGTGGCGCCGCCGCGCAGCCCGATCTCTTCCTGCACCGACGAGACGCCGTACAGATCAACCGGCAGCTTCACCCCCGATTCGGCCACGGCCCGGAGCACCTCGGCCACCACGAAGCTGCCGGCCTTGTCGTCGAAGGCCCGGCAGGCGACCCGGTCGCCCAGCAGGCGTTCGAAGCCGGCGGCAAAGGTGACCGGGTCGCCCACGCGCACGTACTCCAGGGCCTCCTTCTTGTCGGCGGCGCCGATGTCGATGTACTGGGCGTCGAGGCGAACCACCTTCCGCCGGTCCTCCTCATCCATCAAATGGATCGGCTTCTTGCCGATGACGCCAGCCACCTCGCCTTTGGCCGTATGGATGCGAACCCGCTTCCCCGGCGTCAGGTGGGCGTCCACCCCGCCGATCGGCGCAAAATAGATGAAACCGTTGTCATCGATGTACTTGACCTGAAAGCCTATCTCGTCCGAGTGGCCGACCACCATCACCCGCGGCAGGTTATCCCCGCCGCCGCGAATGAGACCGATCACGTTGCCCATGACATCGGTCTTCACCTGCGCAAAGGGGGCTATGTAGTCGCGAAACACCCGTTGAGCCGGCTGTTCGTAGCCGGAAGGGCTGGGGGCCTCCACAAGTGTTTTGAAAAATTCCAGGGATTCCGGACGCATGAAAATCCTCCACAGAAGCGGGTCAGGGGCACGGGCCGGCCGGCCGTTGCCCGGATGTCACATGGGATACTTGCCGAGATCAGCGGGATCGAGGCCTTCGAGAAAATCGACGAAGCGGCGCTCGTCGGCCTCCGTGAAGCGGTCGCCCATGGCGCCGGCCGGGGCGGTGGTCTCCTCCATCAGATGGCGGGGAACCATGACCGGCAGGGCATGCTTGAGGGCGAGGACAATGGCCTCGGAAATGCGGACCGGCAGGCGCAGTTCCTCTGCCCCCACCATGAGCCGGACAGAGCAGATGAACTTGCCGTCCTTGCCGCCGTCAATGGCAATATCGAGCACCTCGGCCCCCAGATGGTCGAGCAGTGCCGTGAGCAGGTCCTTGCGCTCCCCCGAGGAAGAGGCGTCCCGCCTGATCAACTCCGCCACGATATAGAGGGTGTCGGTGCCGTTGATCCAGATGGGCAGCGTTGCTTCGCCGCGTTCATCCTTCAGGAGCACCACCGGCATCTGGGCGATGGAATCGAGGGCAAAGCCGTGGATGGTCATAACGATGTGCATTACCGTGCGCCCCCATTATCGGTGACGATCTCGCCCAGGAGCGAATTCTGGTAGTCCTGGGTGATGGTTACCTCTGCCATGGTTCCGATGAGCGCCGGACCGGCCGCGAAGTTGACGATCCGGTTACCGTCGATGCGGCCATAGAGCTGATCGCCCCGCTTGCTCACCCCCTCCACCAGGACCAGTTGGCGTGAGCCGACAAAACTGATGTTGCGTTCGCGCTTCATCTGCTGCTGGAGCGACTGGAGCCGGTCAAGGCGCGACTGCTTCTCCTTCCGGCTCACCGTATCCCGGATACCGGCAGCGGCCGTTTCGGGTCGCGGCGAGTAGATGAAGGAAAAGAGGTCGGCATAGCGCACCTCTTCCATGAGCGAGATGGTTGCCTGAAAGTCCTCTTCCGTCTCGCCCGGAAAGCCCACGATCATGTCTCCCGTAAACTGGATACCCGGCCGGGCAGCCTTGAGAGCCGCCACCTTTTCGAGGTACCCGGCCCGGGTGTACCCCCGGTTCATGCGCGCAAGGACCGCATCGCTCCCCGACTGGGCCGGCAGATGGATGTGGCCGCACAGCTTGGGTACCTCGGCGAAGCAGGTGATGAGCTCGGGCGAGATGTCCTTGGGATGTGACGTGGTGAAGCGGATCCGTTCGAGCCCTTCCACCCCGGCAATGCGGCGGATGAGCCCGGCGAACGACAGCTCTCCGTCGGTCTTGAGTCCGTAGGAGTTGACATTCTGCCCCAGCAGAGTCACCTCCTTGACACCCTCCGCGACGGCTTTCCGTACCTCGTCAATTATGTCGGATGAACGGCGGCTTATCTCGCGCCCCCTCACATAGGGGACAATGCAGTAGGAACAAAAATTGTCACAGCCTTGCATCACCGTCACGAAACGGGTGACACCGCCCTCCCCGCCGGTTTCGGGGAACAGGTCAAGCCGGGTTTCGTTGTCGATGAACCCCACCTCGGCCCGGCGCTCGCCCTGCTCGGCCGCCCGCACCATCTCGGGCAGCAGGTGGAGGTTATGGGTCCCGAAGACGAGGTCGAGCCATGGCACCTTCTGCAGCAGGCGCTCCCCCTCCTGCTGGGCCACGCACCCGCCCACGCCGAGCAGAAATCCCTTTTTCCTGCTCCGGGCCCCCTTGAACCGCCCCAGGTGCCCGTACACTTTCTGCTCGGCCTTGGCCCTCACGCTGCACGTATTGAGAATGACCAGGTCCGCCCGGTCCGGATCGTCGGTGGAGAGATACCCCACATCTTTCAGGAGCGTCGCGATCTTTTCAGAGTCGTTGACGTTCATCTGACAACCGAATGTTTCTACATATAGATACTTGTTTTCCGTCACGTAGCGCCTCTTTCCGGGTAACTCCCGCCTATAGTAAGCAATCGGGGCCTCGGACGTCAACCGCTATCGCCACCGGGCATCCGTTACGGCCATGTGACGTAATCCTGTCAATTGACCGAGGTGATTTCGCCATGTGGCGGACCCGACGCACGGCTGCGACGACAACAATACAGAAATACAGATATTTGCATTTCATATCTTAATTGGTCTTTATATTGCATAGCTGGAATGTTTGAGTATTACGATTATGCAACTATTGCGTGTAAAACACGGTGGGTCACATTATCAATTAACAAATTTCATGTCTGGCCACCGCTCCCGACACGAAGGAGGTGAAGACACAGCATCAGCACGGCGGACTCAAACGCATATCCCGCCGAAATTCCAAGCGGTTCGCGGTACGGCAGTTCACTTTTATTGATTTATGGGAAAGGAGAGCACATGAAGCGTATGTCCAAAAAGGTTCTGGCAACTGCCCTTCTGCTCGGTCTCAGCCAACCGTTTTCGGTCATGGCGGCCGATGCCGACCTGCAGAAGAAGATGGAGACCCTTGAGAAAGAACTCGAGGCACTGAAGCAGCAGATGCAGGACACCGACAGGAAGGTTGACAAGGTTGAACAGAAGTCCCTGGGGCGCTGGCTGACCATCGGCGGGGATTACCGGTTCAGGTATGATTATCTGCGCGGCAAGGTTGCCCCATATTTCCAGCTCAATCCCAGAAATATGCAAGCTGACGGCAGTGACCTCTTCCTCCCTGTTCAGGGCCAGACTGTTAAGAATGATTCCCTCTACACCAACCGATTCGGGCTCAATCTTGACGCCAAAGCAACTCAGGACGTAACCGTTCACGCCCGCCTCCTCATGTACAAGATCAGCGGTGCCCGCGACGACTCGGCAATCCGCGGCGAAAACGGCCAAGCCTACTTCTCCGACCGGGCCGGACTCTTCGACGGCACCGTGGGTCACGTCCCCGGCGACGGTACCCTGGCCGTGGATCAGGTCTATGCCACCTGGAAGAATATTGCCGACCAGCCCATCTGGTTCTCCATCGGCCGGCGCCCCTCTACCGGCGGCATTCCGAGCCACCTGAAGCAGAACAATGAAAAGCCGGGCAACTCCGGCGTGCCCCAACTGCTGGTCGACTATGCCTTTGACGGCGTGACCCTCGGCTATGCTCCCGACTTCGAGTCTCTGCCGGGCGCCTACATGAAACTCTGCTACGGCCGCGGTTTCGAAAACGGCATCACTGACAGGCAGGGCAACGGCATCCACGACACCGACATGGTGGGCGTCAACATCGTGCCCTACGACACCGACAATTTCAAGGCAGAGTTCCAGTACAACCGGGGCATTAACATCTTCAACACTCCGGTAATGCTGAGCGGTCCGTTTGCAGGTAGCGCCCCCAGCGTAAACCTGGGCGATATCGACTGGTACGGACTCAACTTCCTGGGCCGCGTTAAAAACGCAGGGATCGGCAACCTCCACTGGTTCGCGTCCGGAGCGTTAAGCCATACCAATCCCACCACCGACACCGTGAAGGTGCAACTGCAAACACCCATAGCAGGATTCACTACCCCTGAAGGAGTACTCGACACTCAGTCCGGTCTCCTGTGGTCCGGCCAAAAAGAAAGCAAGACCGGCTGGGCAGTCTACGTGGGCGGCCGGTACGATATCGAGGCCACCGGCACCAAGCTCGGCCTCGAATACAACCACGGCTCCAAGGACTGGATCACCTTTGCTCCGGCTGCCGATGACATGTGGACCAGCAAGGTCGGAACCCGTGGCAACGTATATGAAGGCTACCTGATCCAGGAGCTCAAGCTCAAGCCGATCTCCAGCTATCTGAGCAAGACCTTCTTCAAGATCGGCTACCAGTACTATGACTTCGACTACACCGGCACCAACAACTGGGTCGGAGCACCGGTCAAAATGGCAGATTTAACCCAGGCAAGCATTATGGGCCCGGCGAATCCGCAAATGCTGACCCCGCTCAAGAATGCCCAGAACCTCTACGCAACCTTCGAGGTGCATTTCTAGGCCACAGCAGATGAACACCGGGAGGGTGGGCACCAGCCCCCCTCCCCAACCCTACGGGGCATCACGCTACAGGCGGCGGCCGCCGCCACGACACAGCACAAAGGAGACGGAACAATGAAAAAGGCAGTATCGATCGTTATGGCACTCGCACTCCTCACCATGAGCCTCGTTACCTTTACCGGCACGGCCAGCGCCGCCGAAGTGAAGATGATCGCCACCATCAAAAAGATCGAGATGAAGGGCGACACGGCATCGGTTACCCTGAAGGACACCAAGAGCGACAAGACCGTGACCGTGACGGTCAAGGACGAGCTTACCCTCGACAAGTTCAAGGACAAGCGGATCGTTGAGGGCGACGAAATTCGCCTGAAGTATGACGATGCAACGGGTGAGTCCAAGCTCTTCAGGAAGACCGCCGGCTGCTGATGCCCCGGGGGCGCTGAGCCCTCTGCGGGACCGTTGCAGCCCGGGCGCCTCGGCTGCACTTTTCTTTTGCCAAACAATCGTTTTATTTAAATATATCATACATAGCTATACTTAAATAAAACTAACTACTTACGCACGAGGTACCCAATGAAGAATACGACGTTCTTCGCCACCCTCATGGCGGGCGTGGCAGTGGCGGCCCTGGTCCAGGCCAAGGACCATCCGGGCAAGGAATACCTCCAGAAAAACGGCTACAAGGGGCCGGCAACCTGCGAGGTCTGCCATCCCGGCGCGGCAAAGGAGTTCCTGAACTCCGTGCACTGGAAGCACGCCTCGAAGGTCGACAACGTTGAGAACATTGACCCGAACCAGGAATACGGCATGAAAAACCGTATCTACACCATGTGCAACGGGAACGACATCGTCAACAACCTGAAGGAGATTCCGCCCAGCCCCGAGACGGGCAAGACCAAGTACTCGGGCTGCAACTCCTGCCACCCCGGAAATCACATCCAGGACGTGGGGAGCACTGGGCCCGAAGCGGAAGCCGCAGTGGACTGCCTTGTCTGCCACTCCTCCACCTATGATCACAGCAAGCGCAAGCCCTACAAGGACGAGAAGGGGAACGTGGTGCTCGGCCAGGACCGCAGCACCGAGGCAGCCCTTTCCATTGCCACCCCGACGGTCAAGAACTGCATGACCTGTCACGAGGCGGCCGGGGGCGGCGTGCTGGTGAAGCGCGGGTTCGCCTTCAACAAGGAGCATGATGTCCATGCGGCCAAGGGGATGGTCTGCGTCGACTGCCACAAGACGAAGAACCACAAGATCCCCACGGGCTATGATCCGAACAACTGGGCCCACGACGGCGTACGCCTTTCCTGCACCGACTGCCACACGGTAAAGCCCCACAAGGACGAGGACTACAACCGTCATACGGCGCGCATCGCCTGTCAGACCTGCCATATCCCCCGGACCGGCGGCGCCTTTGCCAAGGATTTCACGAAGTGGGAACAGCTCTCCAACAAGTTCTACGAGCCGACCACGCTCAAAAAGGAAGCCAATGAAACGGCTCCCGTCTACGCATGGTACAACCTGACCGTTGCCAACCGCCCTGACTTCATCGGGCCCAAGGGTGACCGCAAGGACGGCAAGAGCAAGATCTACCCCTTCAAGATTTTCCAGGGCAAGGCTTACTTTAACAAGAAGGACGGCCAGCTCCTGGCCATGGACTTCGCTCCGCCCATGGCAACGGGCGACACCCTCGCCGGCGTGGCATCAGCTGCCAAAATCCTTGGGATCAAGGATTACGAACCGGTCCCCGGCTGGCAGACCATCTACTTCGGCAGCAACCACCAGGTGGCGCCCAAGGAGAAGGCCCTTACCTGCTATAACTGCCACGCTCCCAACGGTGTTCTGAACTTCCGCGAGCTCGGCTATACGGCCGACGAGGTCAAAAAGCTCACGAGCCCTGAACTCTACTTTGAGAAAATCGCAGAGAAGATGCGGGAAGAGTGGTAATCGCGACGCAATCTTCAACGTTCCCGATACAATGGGAGGTGGACCCGGTCCACCTCCTTTTCTTATGCGGCCATCTGTCAAGCTTATTCATAAAGACCATTTTCAAAACCTTCTCGCCGGGCATTCCTTTCATGAGAGTACCTATTCTTATTCGCGCTTCATCTGCGCCGAGTACCGATCCGGCACAAAGAGATAGGCTCGCATTTTTTTGTCCGCCACCCCTGAGTAAATACGATACTGGTGAACAGGCATTTTGCGCTTGACAGCAGCGCCCGCTCAATGCTATTTAAATACCTTTCGAAAACGAAGAAATTACTTCTCGAACGATACCCAATAGAATTACATGGAGGTGCAGTTTGGCTCACCACAAATCGGCCCTGAAGAGAATCAAGCAGAACAAGAAGAAATACCTGAGAAACAAGCACATCCGCTCCACCCTGCGGACCTTCATAAAGCGCGTGCGCGAGGCGGTTGAGGCCAAGAATGCGGACCAGGCCCGGCAAGCCCTGCTGGCCGCCATCCCGGTCATCGACAAGGCTGCCTCCAAAGGGGTCATTCACGCCTCTAATGCTTCCCGGAACGTCTCCCGCCTGACAAAGCTCGTCAACACCCTCGGCTAGACGTACCACTATTGCAGACACACAAAAAGGGGAGGCTCCCGGCGGAGCCCCCCCTTTTTTATCGCAGCAGTGCGTCGCTACCTCTTCCGCCGTCCCATCCCGCACACGTCCATCACCAGCCGTTCCATGACCAGTGAAGGCTTTCCGCCGCCACCGACTCCCTTGAGGGCGAGATCGGCTGCGTAGAGCCCCTCGAAGACCCGGCGCAGGTCTGCCGTGGTGAAGTTGCGGGCCTGATCCATGACCCCCTTGAGGAAGTAGGGATTGATGCCGGTTCTGCGGGCGACCTCCTGTTGCTGGACCTTGGCGGCCGTGAGCTCGCGCACCCGCCAGAGCTGACGGAAATGCCGCGCGATCATGGCCAGAAGCATGAGCGGGGCCTCGCCGTCCCGCAAAATGGTGGCCAGGCTCCGCAGAGACTTGCCCAAATCACGCTCGCCCAGGGCGTTGGCCAGGTCGAAAACGCTTTCCACCTTGGTATCGGATACCACTTCCCGCACATCCTCGACCGTGAGCGTCTCTCTCGTGCCCACAAAAGTAGCCACTTTTTCAAGCTGGGTCGCCAGTTCCCCCAGATTGTTCCCCACGAGATAGATGAGCATTTCAACGGCAGCGCCGTCGAGCCGCTTGCCGAGCACCCGGGCCTCGTCCCGGATGAACCCGCCGAGCTGGTTCTCGTAGGGACGCTTGAACTCGACCAGCTCTCCCTTCTTTGCCAGATCCAGGAAAAACCTCTTCCGCTTGTCGATCTTCTCACCCACGAAGAGGAGACAGGTCTGGGGAGCGGGATCGGTAACGCAGGCGGCAAGGGTTTCGAGAGCGGCGGCCGACAGGTCGCCGGCCCGCTTGACGAGCACCATGCGGCGGTCGGCGAACATGGGCAGGGTCTGGGCGGCAGTGGCGATATCGTCCCCCTTGCTCTCGTTGCCGTAGAAGACGTCCAGGTTGAAGTCGCGGAAATCCGCCGACACGACCCGTTCCGTGAGACGCCTGACGGCCCGCTCCATCAGATAGGGCTCGTCCCCGTGAAAATAGTAAAGGGGGGCAATCTCCCCCCTTTCAATGGCGTTATCCAGTTCGTCGGATTTCATGGCTCAAAAGTTCTCGGACATCCTGAGGGTCAGCTCGCGTGCCAAGCGGCGGCAGATAACGGCTATGGCCTGCTCTTCGCTGTTTTGCTGGAGCACCAGGTCGTCATTGGCTGGGAAGTCCTGGTAGGCGGAAAGACTCCCCTTCCAGAGGACCTGCCCCGAGTCGCTGCGCCGGAGCGTAGCCTCCACCGTGACCGTGGCCCGGTACTCCTTCACCGTATCGGTGGCGGTGTACGAGACTGCGGCGGTGCCGTAGGAGACAACGGCACCGGACAGCGTCAGATCTCCGCCGGCCTCCACGGCGCGGCTCCCCTCGCGGCGCACGAACTCGTCGATGAGGGAGTTCGTCAGCACCGCCTCCACGTTGGGCCGGTAGCTCTTGTTGGTGAAGATGTCAACGTGGACGGTCTTGTCCGCCAACGCCGACCCTTCCCCCCCGATCCTGGCCGCACGATAGCCGCACCCGCCCACTGCGGCGAGCACCAGGGCCGCGAGCCCTGCGGTCAGGAGCCGTGTCATTAGGGAGCTGGCCACCGGTCACCCCACCACGATATTGAGGAGTTTGCCGGGGACGTAGATGGCCTTGCGGATCTGCTTCCCGTCGAGCCACGGCTTCACCTTGTCGTCGGCAAAGGCCGCGGCCTTCACCTGTTCCTCGCCGGCACCCACGGCAACCGTCACCTTGCCGCGCAGCTTGCCGTTCACCTGCACCACGATGAGGAGTTCCTCCTCAACGGTCGCATCGGGATCGTACGAAGGCCAGCCGGCCGCCTCCACGCCTCCCTGGTGTCCCAGGGACTCCCAGAGCTCCTCGGCCACATGGGGAACAAAGGGGGCGAGCAGTTGCACGACGCTTTCCACCGCCTCCCGAAGAACCGGGGCGTTTTCGGGGGCATTCTTGGGCTCGAAGGACTGGATGGCGTTCACCAGTTCCATGACCGCCGAGATGGCCGTATTGAAGTGGAACCGCTCGTCCAGGTCATCGGTCACCTTGCGGATGGTCTTGTGTACGGTCCGGCGCAGGTCGCGCGCTCCATCGCCCAAGCTGGCCGGGTCGGGCTTGACCGCGGAGCCGATGAAGGGCAGAACCTCGAAGACCAGGCGCCAGACGCGGTTGAGGAAGCGGAAGCTTCCCTCGACCCCCTGGTCGCTCCAGTCCAGGTCCTTTTCGGGGGGCGACGCGAACAGGGTGAACAGCCGGGCCGTGTCGGCACCGTAGCGCTCGATCAGGGCATCGGGGTCCACCACGTTCCCCTTGGACTTGCTCATCTTGGCCCCGTCTTTGATGACCATCCCCTGGGTAAGGAGGTTCTTGAACGGTTCGGCCGCGGTCACGTACCCCAGGTCGCGCAGAGCCTTGGTGAAGAAACGCGAGTAGAGGAGATGGAGCACGGCGTGTTCGATGCCGCCGATGTACTGGTCCACGGGCATCCAGTACCCGGCCCGGGCCCGGTCGATGGGGCCGGAGGCGAAATCGGGGCAGCAGTAGCGGAGAAAATACCAGGAGGACTGGACAAAGGTGTCCATGGTGTCGGTTTCGCGCCGGGCCTCGGCACCGCACTGGGGACAGGTGACGTTGACGAACGATTCGACCCTGGCAAGGGGATTGCCCCCCTCGCCCGTGAATTCGGCGTCCATGGGGAGGACCACCGGCAGGTCCTTGTCCGGCACCGGCACCACGCCGCAGATATCGCAGTTGATGACGGGTATCGGGTTCCCCCAGTAGCGCTGGCGGGAGATGCCCCAGTCGCGCAGCCGGTAGTTGACGGTCTTGGTGCCGATCCCTTCCTTTTCCAGGTAATCGGCGATCTTCTCCTTGGCCGCATCGCTTCTCATGCCGTCGAAGGGGCCCGAGTTGACCATGGTCCCCACCTCGGTATAGGCGGCGGTCATGGCAGCCGGATCAAGGGTTTCGCCCTCGGGCTGGATCACCACCTGGAGCGGCAGGCCGTACGTGCGGGCGAACTCGAAATCGCGCTGGTCATGGGTGGGCACCGCCATGACCGCGCCGGTGCCGTAGTCGAGCAGCACGAAGTTGGCGAGATAGACCGGCATCCGCAGGTTGGTCACCGGGTTGATGCAGTAGGCGCCGGTGAAGACCCCTTCCTTTTCGAAATCCTCGGCGGTCCGCTTGATCTTGTCGGTCTTCTTGACCTTGTCGATGAACGCCTCCACCTCGGCGCGGCGCTCCGGCGTGGTCAGCTCCAGGGCCTGCGGGTGCTCGGGCGCCAGGGACATGAAGGTGGCGCCGTAGAGGGTGTCCTGACGGGTGGTGAACACCTTGACCTTCTCGACTTTCCCCTCGACCGGAAAATCGATCTCGCAGCCGAAACTCTTGCCGATCCAGTTCCGCTGCATCACCAGAACCCGCTCGGGCCAGCCGGGAAGGTTCCAGGTATCCTCCAGCAGCTCTTCGGCGTAGCGGGTGATGCGGAAGAACCACTGGTCGAGCTCCTTCTGGGCCACCTCGCTGTCGCAGCGCCAGCAGCAGCCGTCCTCCACCTGCTCGTTGGCGAGTACCGTCTCGCAGTCGGGGCACCAGTTCACGAAGGAGCTCTTCTTGTAGACGAGCCCCTTCTCATACATCTCCAGGAACATTTTCTGTTCCCACTTGTAGTAGTCCACATCGCAGGTGGCGAGCTCGCGGCCCCAGTCATAGGAAAGGCCCATCTTCTTGAGCTGGCTCCGCATGTAGTCGATGTTCTCGTAGGTCCACTTGGCCGGATGGCTGCCGTGCTTGATGGCGGCGTTTTCGGCCGGCATGCCGAAGGCATCCCATCCCATGGGGTGCAGGACGTTGAAGCCGCGCATCCTCTTGAACCGGCCCACCACGTCGCCGATGGAGTAGTTGCGCACATGCCCCATGTGAATGCGGCCCGAGGGATAGGGAAACATCTCGAGCAGGTAATATTTCGGCTTCGACGGATCTTCGGTGACCGTGAAGGTTTTGTTATCTTCCCAGATTTTCTGCCACTTCCCCTCAACGTTTTTGGGGATGTAACGCTCTTGCACGCCGGCACCTCCACCTGATTCTGACGATAGTTCGAAAGGTTTGTTATTAGCACAAAAAAGCCGGCCATGCAAACAGAGAGGTTTGCCGGCCGGCGCGGGTCGGATTGGCTGTTGCGGGCCGCGGGCTCAGTAGAGCCGCTGGTGGCACTTGACGCAGTTGACCGGATCGCTGACGCTGAAGGCCATGCTGAAGCCGTGGCAGGCACCGCACGACGTGCCCTGCTCCATTTCCTTCATGGTGGAGGATTTCCGGCCGGCCCCGGCGACGACGATCCTGCCGTGGCAGTCACTGCAGGCGTATCCCTTGGCGGTGTGGCTGCGGTGGCTGAACAGAACGCTCCCCACGTCGGCGGGGAGATCATACTTGATCCCCTTGGTGGCGGGATGGCACCTGTC